>NZ_VSZV01000310.1:0-57226 GCF_008919455.1 Rhizobium sp. PEPV16 | reverse complement strand
GCGGATGGGGCAGGTGCTGCCGGAGTCGGGCTGGGCTCTGCAGATGGGGCTGGAGCTGCAGGGGCCGGAGCTGCAGGGGCCGGAGCCGGCTCTGCAGACGGAGCGGGAGCAACGGGTGCAGCAGGCGCTGGCTCGGAAGCGGAGGGAGCAGGCGCTGCCTGCGCCAGTTCGGTGACGCGGCCGTCCGTGTAGGGCTTGTAGGGCGAATGTGCTGCGACATATTCGGCGGTCACGTCGGCAAGGTCCGGACCGTAATCGTAGGCGTTCTTGCCGTCCTTGAAGATCGAATAGCCATCGCCGCCGGCCCGCATGAAGTTATTGGTGGCGACTTTGTAGGTCTTGGCCGGGTCGATCGGAGCGAAGCTGTCGCCCTCCTTCACCTGGACATCGCTGACACGGCTGCCGACGGGCTTCGACTGATCAAACGAGAACTTCAGGCCGGCGACCTGCGGGAAGCGCCCGGCTCCCTGGTCGATCTGGCTGACACCATTTTCGAGCGCTTTGACGACATCTGCGCCGGTCGTCTCAAACGTCGCGACCGTGTTCTGGAAAGGCAGGACGGTGATGACCTCACCCTGGGTGACCTCGCCGCCGTCGATCGAAGCGCGTAGGCCACCGCCGTTCTGGACGGCGATGGTGACGCCCTGGTTCTTGGTGCGATCGAGCATGGCGTCGGCCACCAGATTGCCCATCGAGCATTCCTTGACGCGGCAGACCTTGCGGTCGCCTTCGATCGGACTTTCGGAGGAGCCGATCACCTTCTTGCGCAGTTCCTCGATCGGCTTTGCCAGTTCGGCAATGCGGGCAATGACGGCGGGATCGGGCGTGAAGGCGGAGTCGATCAGGATCGGATCGCCCTTGGCATCCTTGACGACGCCGCTATCGTCGAAATTGACGACGAGATCGCCGAGATACTTGCTGTAGGAGGCAGCCTGGACGACCGGCACCTTGTAGCCGCCGGGATTGTCGACCATCGTCGGGTAGGGGCCTTCCGCCTTCGGGTCGGTATTCGAGAGCAGGCTGTGCGAATGGCCGCCGACGACGACATCGACATCCGGGATTTTGGCGATCAGGGCAAGATCGCGGGGATAACCGACATGGGTGAGCGCGATGATCTTGTTGACGCCTTGGCCCTTCAGATCCTGAACGGCTGCGGTGATGGTCTGAACGTCATCTTCAATCGTAACGTTCGGGCCGGGGGAGGAAAGCTCGGGCGTGTCGTTGGTGACGGCGCCGACGATGCCGATCTTCTGGCCGCCGACATCGAGCACCAGCGACGGCTTGATGCGGTTGCCGAGCTTGGAGGCGGCCGTCGCCTTGACGTTCGCCGTCACGACAGGGAACTGCACCTTGTCGAGGAAGGTCGCGAGCCCGTCCTCGCTATCGTCGAATTCATGGTTGCCGACGGTCATGGCGTCGAACTTCATCAGGTTCAGGAATTCGGCTTCGGCTGCCCCTTTGTAGGTGGTGTAGAAGAGCGAGCCCTGGAAATTGTCGCCGGCATTGAGGAGGACGACGTTCTTGCCGGATAGCGCCTGACGGCGCTGGTCGATCGCGGTCTTCAGGCGGGCCGCACCACCAAAGCATTCCTTCTTGCCTTCCTCCTCGGCCGAGCAGGTGGAGTCGAACTTGTTGATCGATTCGATGCGCGAATGGAAATCGTTGATATGAAGAATATTGAGTTCGTAATCCGCAAAGGCGGCGCCCGCGCTCAGCGCCAGCATGGACGCGGTCAAAAGACCGAAGCTGAAAGACTTCGTCATCCCTGTTCTCCTGATTGAGGCGAAAGATCCCCCTGATCCTCGCCGATCCCTTTCATTATGCGCCGGGGCGGTTTCCCGGCCTGGGGATGTTCCATTAGACGATGCACGACCGCAAGAGAAAGCTGGGCCAGCCGCGGCGCTTTCCAAGGGGGCAGGGTAAAAAAGCCGGGTGGCTTATCCCAGGCATTCGCCGTCGGCGGTGTTTCGATAGAGTTCGTGCACGGCCTCCGCAATATTCGGAACCGTGGCGAGCGCGATGATCAAGCAGAGAAGGGAAACGAGGCGATGAAAGCGCCGGCCGGCCCGATAGGCAATGAGCGCGCCTGCACCATAGATCAGAACCGCCGGTACGGCGAGGATCAGCACCTGCAGCGGCCCGTCGCAATCGGGAGCGGCGATGCCCGCATGGTGTGCTCTAGCCTATCGCCGCATCTCTCAGCCGCGGCGGGAAAGTGTGAACTGCGCGCCGGAATCGGAGGTGCAATTGAGCTGGCTGGGGTTGACGAGGGCGCAATTGACCTTGGACTGCGTCTTGCGCACCAGTGAAGTCATGTTGATCTCCACCAGGGTCGGTGAGGTATTGATATAGGTGCCCGAGGCAAGAAGCTGGTTGCTGTCGGTCGTGCGGGTGGTGAAACTACCGCCTTGGAAGGTGGAAACGATGCCGTTCGGATCGCTCCAGTTGCCTTCGACGCCAGTGGCGGCGGGCGAGGTTGCAACCGGCACACGACGCGGCTCTGATGAAACGCAGGCGGCGAGAGCGGCCGCTGCACCGACAAGAACAAGACCAGTTCTGATTTTCATAAGGCTTCTCCCGGCGAATCGGCGCGGCGGACAGCCGCCAAGTTCGGGCAAAACATGGCGCGCGCCCGGCACGAAGGCAAGCCTTGGACGGGTGGCGGGCGGCAATTATACAGCCGGCGTTACAAAAATGCCCGCCTTGCGGCGGGCATTGTCAAAGCCGTGCAGGCAATCTCAGCGAACCAGAATGTTCCTGAACTGCCACGGATCCTTGGTGTCGATATCCTCCGGGAAGAGGCCCGGACGGCCGTCGAGCGGGGTCCAGTCGGTGTAGTGGCCTTCGACCGGGCCGAGATAAGGCATCTGCACTTCGAGGCAGCGCTTGTAATCGATCTCGTCGGCTTCGACGATGCCGGCATTCGGGTTTTCCAGCGCCCAGACCATGCCGGCGAGGACGGCGGATGTGACCTGCAGGCCGGTGGCGTTCTGGTAGGGCGCGATGCGGCGGGTTTCTTCCAGCGACAGGCGCGAGCCATACCAGTAGGCATTCTTCTCATGGCCGTAGAGCAGGACGCCGAGTTCGTCGATGCCGTCCTCCAGCTCGTCCTCGTCGAGAACGTGATGGACCGGCTGCGGCGTGCCGCCATTGCCGAACATCTCATGCAGCGAGAGAACGGCGTCGTTGGCCGGGTGGTAGGCATAGTGGCAGGTCGGGCGGAAGGTCACTTCGCCGTCCTTGTCGCGGACCGTGAAAAAGTCGGCGATCGAGATCGACTCGTTGTGGGTGACGAGGAGGCCATATTGCGGACCGGGCGTCGGGCACCAGGTGCGCACGCGGGTGTTGGCGCCCGGCTGCTCCAGGTAGATCGCCGCCTTGTTGCCCTTCTTGTGCTTCTTGGCGTTCTTCGGCATCCATTCTTCATGCGTGCCCCAGCCGAGTTCGGCCGGCTGCAGGCCTTCGGAGATGAAGCCTTCGACGGACCAGGTGTTCCAGAAGACGTTGAGCGGCTTCGGATGCTTGGTGCGCTGGGTGTCGCGCTCGGCGATATGGACGCCCTTGACGCCGAGCTTCTTCATCAGCTTTGCCCAGCCTTCGCGATCGTGCTGGTCCGGTTCCTCAAACTTGAGGCCGATGTCGTTGGCGAGGTTGACGAGCGCCTGCTTGACGAACCAGGAGACCATGCCGGGATTGGCGCCGCAGGTGGAGACGGCGGTGGCGCCGCCCGGATTCTTCGCCTTTTCCTTGCGCATGGTTTCGCGCAGCGCATAGTTGGTGCGGTCGGCATTGCTCATGCTCTTGTCGAAATAGAAGCCGAGCCAAGGCTCGACGACGGTGTCGATATAGGGAACGTCGAGCTTGCGGCAGAGCTTGATGATGTCGAGCGAGGAGGTGTCGACCGAAAGGTTGACGCAGAAACCCTGGCCCTCGCCTTCCGTCAGCAGCTGCTTCAGCAGTTCCTTGTAATTGTCCTTGGTGACATATTCCTTGATGTGGCGAACGCCGTGCTTCTTCAGGATCTCCATGTCGGAGGGTTCTTCACGAGGGTCGATGACGACCATCCGGCTCTTGTCGAATTTGAAATGGCGCTCGATCAGTGGCAGGGTGCCGCGACCAATGGAGCCAAAGCCGATCATCACGATCGGACCGGTAATTTCGGCATATACCGGATAGTTCTGTTCCGTCATTCTTTTCTCCTGTGGAAGAGGACGAAGGCGTTCAGCCCGAAGAATTGTTTTGAAATTGCCGCAGAGAGTGCGAGGTGACCGGCTCTAACCACAAAACGGCGTCACAATAAAGAGCGTTGACGGGGAAAGGCCAAATATCGAGCGGCGATAGAGGCCGTCCTGGGGATCGGCAGCCCGTCTGGATTGGCTTAACCGATGACGGGTGCCCTGGTGGAAGAGCATGCGCCAGTGCCCATCCTCTTCCAGCCGCCAGATGGAACTGCGCAGCGTTCGCCTTTCGCTTCCGTCGGTGTCTGTGTAAATGGCGCGGTAGGTGACGAGCGCGATGTGCTCCGCAAGGCTTTGGGTTTCGAAATGCTCGCCGCGGGACGTTCCCGTCCGTTGTTCGGCCAAAAGACTGGGCACAATGACGTCGAAGGTATAGAGCCGTCCAGAGCTGCCGATTTCACGGAAATCGCGCGAGAGCAGCGTAGTCAGCATCTCCCGCGAGGCGCGAACGGACGGGTCGAAGAGTTTTTCTTCGAGCTCTTTCAGATGGGCTGCGAGATCATCCATGATTTGCTCCTGCAAATTCAGCCCTTCAGGATTTCCAGTCCTTCGACCGCCGTCGTTACCGCAAGTTCGGTGATGTCATATTCGGCGACGCCATGAATGGTGAAGGGATCGGCGGCGACATAGGCCTCGATTGCGGTGCGATCGCCGATTGCGAGGATGACGCCGCCGGTGCGCGGCACCTTGCGGCCGGAAGCGAGGAACCAGCCCTTGGCATAACCCTCCTTCACCCAGGCCATGTGCGGCTCCATGTGCCTGTCGGCTTCATCGTTGGGTTTCACATATGTGAGCGAGAGAATGAACATGGTCAGCTTCTGACGAGGTTTGCGCGGATCAGGCCGCGCAGCGAATTGCCGATATAAAGCGTGCCGGCATCGAGATCGGCAAGCGTGATACGGCCGACGCGAGCCTGGCGCCGGCAGATGAGTTCGGTGCGCAGCACGCCGGCGAGAAGGCCGCAGGAGATCGGCGGGGTGCGCAGAATGCCGGTTCCGTCGTCCAGGAAGATCGAGGTGATGGTGCCCTCGCAGACTTCGCCGCACTCGTTCAAAAGCATGACTTCATCGGCTTCATCAGGCCTGTATTCGGCGCGCGCGGCCTCGTAGACGGCGCGGCGCGTGGTCTTGAGGCGCAGCAGTCTGTCGGCGGAATTTAGGCGGGTCTCGGCGAGGCGGACGGTCCAGATGGTATCGGGCGCCAGGGGCACGAAAGCGGCGCGCGTCACCTCGATCCGGCCTTGCGCGTCGAAGGTCAGGCGGATGCGCAGTGGACCGGCAGCACCCGCAACGGCTTCGTCGAGCTTGGCCGCCGCCTCGATCGGTTGTGGGAAGCCAAGGCGACGGGCGGAGCGGGAAAGCCGGGCGAGATGCAGCCGCAGCCGGATGAAGCCCTCGCCGGGCTGCCAGCGCAGCGTCTCGATCAACGAAAAATCGATCATCGCGCAATCCATTGGTCGCCGACAGCGAAGCGGGCCTTGAGCAGGCATTCCTCATATTCGGCCTCGGCGGTCGAATCGAAGACGATGCCGCCGCCGACATTGAAGACGGCCCTGCCGCCGTTAAAAAGCGTGATCGTGCGGATGGCGACGGAAAAACGCATGGCGCCGGTGGGTGAGATCATGCCGATCGCGCCGCAATAGGCGTCGCGCGGGATATCCTCGAGCGCGTGGAGGATTTCCATTGCCCGCATCTTCGGGGCGCCGGTGATCGAACCGCAGGGGAAGAGCGCGGAGAAGATGTCGCGGATCGAAAGATCGGGGCGGAGCCTTGCCTGGACATGGCTCACCATCTGGTGGACGGTCGGATAGGTCTCGATGTCGAAGAGCTTCGGAACGTCGAGCGTGCCGACCTCGGTAATGCGGGAGATATCGTTGCGCAGGAGATCGACGATCATGCGGTTTTCCGCCTGCGTCTTGATATCGCGGCGCATGGCCTTGATGATTTCGGCATCCTCGGCGGTGGTAGCGCCGCGTTTCGCCGTGCCCTTCATCGGATGGGTCTCGATCCAGCCCTCTTCATCGGTGCGGAAGAAAAGTTCGGGCGACCGCGAAAGGACGATCGGGCCGCCGAGATCGACCAGCGCGCCGTATTTGACCGGCTGGCGTTCGATCAGCGACCAGAAGGCGGCACGAGGATCGCCATTCCAGCGAGCCTCGACCGGCATGGTGAGGTTCGCCTGATAGGCGTCGCCGAGCCGCAGGTGCTGGTGGAGACGGTCGAAGCGCTCTTTATATATAGGGAAATCCCAGGCAGCTTTCGGAGCGGTGAGGAATTCCTCGTTTTCGATGCGCTGTTTTGGCTGGGCAAGCGGATGCGTATCGGCCTGCGGAGCGTCGAACACGCCGAAACAGATGAGCGGGGTCTCGCGATGTTCCCCGGCGAAGGGAGCAAGTTTTTCTTCGAAGAGGTATCCGGCCTCATAGGCCATGTAACCGGCAAGCCATTTGCCTGCGGCCTTGGCCTGCTCCATCCGGGCAAGGCCTGCAAAGAACTCGGCGCGCGTCCTGGCAACGATGATCTCCGCCGGCTCGGCAAAGAGCATCACCTGTCCGGTCACGTCGTCGCGGAAGAGAATGTAGGGGTCAGACATGGTTGCGCCGCATCTTGCCTGGTTATCCGATGCTTGCGACGGTTTTGTTCTCTGCAATGGCGGGCGATGCGAAGCTCGTGGTTTCGCTGCAGGCCGAGACCGCAGCAATACCCGCATCCCTCATTCCTGTGCTTGTCACAGGAATCCAGCCACGGCGCGTCCGCGCTGTGAATGACTGATTTCCGACAGATAAAAAGTCTCCGGCACCCAAGGACTTGGGCGCGCTAGATTCCTGTGACAAGCACAGGAATGAGGGAGAGGGGGCTGCCGTCATGGTTCCTCATAGACGTTGCAGAATGCGGTTGGTAAATCAAACCGTTACAATGCCGATCATGACCCCGCTTGTTTCAAGTCTTGGCCGGGCCCCTTATCCAACGCTTCCAGTTCGTCGATCAGCCCTTCGATCATCGACAGGCCCTGGCTCCAGAACGACGGATCGGTGGCGTCGAGGCCGAAAGGCTTCAGCAGTTCCGAGTGATGCTTGGTGCCGCCGGCCCTCAGCAGTTCGAAATACTTCGCCTGAAAGCCCTTCTCCGCCTTCTGGTAGACGGCATAGAGCGAATTCACCAGGCAATCGCCGAAGGCATAGGCGTAGACATAGAAGGGCGAGTGGATGAAGTGGGGGATATAGGCCCAATAGGTCTCGTATCCCTCGGAAATGCTGATCGCCGGCCCAAGGCTCTCCGACTGGACGGAGAGCCAGAGTTCGCCGATGTCGTCAGCTGTGAGTTCGCCAGCCTTGCGGGCGGTGTGCAGCTTGCGCTCGAATTCGTAGAAGGCGATCTGGCGCACGACCGTGTTGATCATGTCCTCGACCTTCTGGGCGAGCATCGCCTTACGCTCGCGCGTATCGGTGGTCTTTTGCAGAAGCGCGCGGAAGGTCAGCATCTCGCCGAAGACGGAAGCGGTTTCGGCAAGCGTCAGCGGCGTCTGGCACATCAGCGCCCCTTGCGCACCGGCGAGAACCTGATGCACGCCGTGCCCGAGTTCATGGGCAAGGGTCATCACATCGCGCGGCTTGCCCATATAATTGACGAGCACATAGGGATGGGCGGAGGGAACCGTCGGATGGGCGAAGGCGCCGGGCGCCTTGCCGGCACGGACCGGAGCATCGATCCACTGTTCGTCGAAGAAGCGCCTGGCGATATCAGCCATCTCGGGGGCAAAATTGCCATAGGCCGAAAGCACCGTGTCCTTCGCCTCCGGCCAGGAGATGATGGCGCTGGAGGTTTCCGGAAGCGGCGCGTTGCGGTCCCAGAAATTCATCTGCTCCATGCCGAGCCATTTCGCCTTCATCTTGTAATAGCGATGCGAAAGGCGGGGATAGGCTTCGCGGACGGCTGCGGCCAGCGCATCGACGACCTCGCGCTCGACGCGATTTGCTAGGTGGCGGCTGTCGGCGATGTCCTCGAAGCCGCGCCAGCGGTCGGCGATCTCCTTATCCTTGGCAAGCGTGTTGGTGATCAGCGTGAAGATGCGAATATTCGCCTTGAAGGTTTCGGCAAGCGCCATGGCTGCCTTGCGGCGCACTTCCGGATCCTTTTCCTGCAGCTTGTTCAGCGCGACTTCGAGCGGCACTTTCTCGCCATCGATGTCGTAGCGAAGTTCCGTCTTGGTTTCGTCGAAGAGGCGGTTAAAGGCGGCGGCCGATGTCATCGACTTCTCGAGGAAGAGCTGTTCCAGCCTGTCGTCGAGCTGATAGGGCTTGTCCTTCCTGAGGTCGAGCAGCCAAGGGCGATAATGTCCGGCGGCGGGATCATTCGCCATGCAGGCGTCGATCACCGCGTCGTCGATGCGGTTCAGTTCCAGCGCGAAGAACAGGAGATGGCCGGAAAATTCGGTGATCTTGGCCTGTACGTCGCCGTAGAGCTTGCCATTTATCGGATTGGTGGTGTCGGAGAAATAAGTGAGGCCGGCAAAGGAGCCGAGACGGCCGATGATGTCGTCCAGCGCCTCATATTCCTTCAACGCCGCGCCGATGCCCTCAACGCCGGTCTTCGTTGCGGCCTCAGTGAGTGTGCCCTTCCACTTTTCTTCAAAGGCGATCGCTGCCTTGCCGGCCTTTTCCATGTCGGCGACGAAGGCGGTGGAGGTAGCGGAGGGATAAAGATCCTGCAGCTTCCAGACCGGCAGATCGCCGAGCGCCGCATCGGCGGCCCCAGCTGGCACTGCTGCCGATAAAAGAAGGCCGGCATGCGGGAGCTTGATTTTCATGGGCGCAATTCCTCTCCACTTTCATAACAGTCTGCTTGTCTACCGCATCGGCCCGAAAATCGGAATCGATTTTCGGAAGCACGATGCGTAGGTTCAAAGTGTTACAGCGTCCTTTGCGCGCCTGAAAAGACGGCGGCGCTGTAAGCGCGGGAAGGCCCGGCATCAAGGGGCTTTCGGCGCATGAAAGGCCTCGCTTCGGCACGAAAACGACGCGTGGCAATCGTTAAAATGCAATTGTTTCTCAAAACTGGATGTTCAAGCCTTGCTGTCAGAGTGCGCTTTATGGTTTCGCATGAAGTGAGGCGACAATGACCGGCTACAATGAGCTCAAAGGAGCAGGGCAGATCCTCGTGGTCGAAGACGACCCCGTGCAGCGCCGCCTGCTCAAGAACGCAATCGAGCGTCACGGCCATGTCGTGCACCAGGCGGAAAACGGCCGCATCGGCCTGGAAATGGTCAAACGCGACAGCGGCCTTTTCAACGTCATCGTGCTCGACTTGATGATGCCGGAGATGACCGGCCTCGAATTCCTCGACGCGCTTCACGAATTCGGCACGCAGATCCCTGTCATCGTGCAGACGGGGCAGGGCGGCATCGAAACGGTGGTGCAGGCGATGCGCGCCGGCGCCTTCGATTTCGTCGTCAAGCCGGTCTCGCCCGAACGCATCGCCACCTCGATCTCGAACGCGATGAAGCTCGACCAGCGCGAAGTGAAGGCGCGGGCCGGACGCCGGTCGCGCTCAGGCTCGGTCGGCTTCGACGATATCGTCTCGGCAAGCCCGGCGATGCTCCGTGTCATCGATCTCGCCCAGCGGGCGGCTCAGTCCAACATTCCCGTCGTGCTCGAAGGCGAGTCCGGCGTCGGCAAGGAGCTGGTGGCGCGCGCCATCCAGTCCGGCGGCGACCGCTCGAACAAGCCCTTCGTCACCGTCAATTGCGGGGCGATCCCGCATAATCTGGTCGAAAGCATTCTCTTCGGTCACGAGAAGGGCGCGTTTACCGGCGCGACCGAGCGCCATATCGGCAAATTCATGGAAGCCGATGGCGGCACCATCTTTCTCGACGAGATCGGTGACCTGCCGCTTGAGGTGCAGGTGAAGCTGTTGCGTGCCGTGCAGCAGGGCGAGATCGAGACCGTCGGTGCGCGCACCGCGCACAAGGTCAATGTCCGACTGATCTCGGCGACCAACAAGGATCTGATCGAGGAGGTCAAGAACGGCCATTTCCGCGAGGATCTCTACTATCGCCTCAACGTCTTCCCGATCACCATTCCGGCGCTGCGCAAACGCAAGGAAGACATTCCGCATCTGGTGCGCGTCTTTGCCGACCGCTTCTCCAGCGAGCAGAAGAACGGACGCCGCATGACGGTGAATGCCGGCACGCTGGCTTTGCTGACGGCCTATGACTGGCCGGGCAATATCCGCCAGCTCGAAAACGCGATCTTCCGCGCGGTCGTGCTGGCCGAAGGGCCGGAGCTGACCGAGGCTGATTTCCCGCAGATCGCCGCCCAGCTTCCGGAATATGACGTGGTGGATCACCTGGCACTCGTTGCCGACAATACCGGCCTCGATCCCGACAGCGGCTATGGCGAGGACTTCAGGGCGTCGATCTCAGGAGAGGTGCACCACCACCGGCTGTCCGAGGCCCCGGAAAACGCCATCGCCAGCGTCAATCCTGCCGGAGACGTGCGTAGGCTTGCCGATGTCGAGGAGGAACTCATCCGATTCGCACTCAAATTCTATCGCGGGCAGATGAGTCAAGTAGCGCGCAAGCTCGGCATCGGCCGATCCACACTTTATCGCAAGCTCAAGGACTACGGCATAGACCCCGACAATCCCCAGAAAGATGCGGCTTAAGCGCTTTTCATTAAGATTAAGGCAACCACGTTTTGTTACTAGTCATAAACCACTTGTTAGTGGCGCGTTCACTATGTAAAGAAAAGGTTGATCATGTGTGGCATTTTTGCCATCGTGTGACCGCATTTGACAGTCATCTGAGACAGTACGGGACATTGTCTGTCTGACGGGGATCGAGTTGCCGAATCTGAATGGGAATTCCAAGCCTTCGCGCTTGAGCTGGCGTTTGTTGTGCGCCGACATTTGCGGAAAGGCAATAAGGACGGTAGCGGCCGCCCTTCTTGCGCTCGCGGTTTCCTCACCGGTATTCGTTGGTACGCCTTCGCAGGCAGCGGGCGACACCCGCAGCCTCAAGCTCTATTTCATTCATACCGGCGAAAAGGCCGTCATCACCTACAAGCGGAACGGCAAGTTCGACCCCAAGGGTCTGGAGCAGCTGAACCGCTTCCTGCGTGACTGGCGCAAGAACCAGCCGACGAAGATGGACCCGCGCCTGTTCGACCTGATCTGGGAAGTCTATCGCCAGAGCGGTTCGAGGGATTACATCAACGTCGTCTGCGGTTTCCGTTCGCCGGGAACCAACGAGATGCTGCGCGGCCGCTCGCGCAAATCCGGCGTCGCCGAAAAGAGCCAGCATATGCTCGGCAAGGCGATGGATTTCTTCATTCCCGACGTCAAACTCGCGACGCTGCGCGCCATCGGCATGAAGATGCAGGTCGGCGGCGTCGGCTTCTATCCGAAATCGGGCTCGCCCTTCGTGCATATGGATGTCGGCGGCGTTCGCGCTTGGCCGCGCATGAGCCGCGACGAGCTCGTCCGGCTCTTCCCCAACGGCAACACCATCCATATTCCGGCCGATGGCAAGCCATTGCCGGGCTACCAGCAGGCGATGGCCGACTATAAGCGCCGCGGCAGCGGCTCGCAGATCCAGATCGCCAGCGCTTCCGAATCGGCGCCGAAGCACAAGACGCTGTTTGCCGCGCTCTTTGGCGGCGGAGCGGACGAGCAGGAAGACGAGTCGGACGATTCCACGCCTGTCGCCGTCGCCAAGGCGACGCCGCCGAAGGCCGAGCCCGTTCCTGCCGAGCCGCAGCAGACCGAAGTTGCCGATCTGAACGCGCCGGTGCCGCAGGTTCGCCCGGCATTCAGCAATCAGCCGACGAGCAGCGAAGTGGCGAACGCGCTCGTAGCCCCGCCTTCGGGTAATGCCGCACAGCAGGCCCTTGCTGCGGCCCTTCCGGCCGACCAGGCCCAGCCGCAGCAGTTCGCCGATCTCAGCGCATACAGTATTCCGGTTCCCTCGCTTCTCGGTCAGCGCCGCGCCCCTGGCGACGCCGAGGTTGCATTGGCCGATCCCATGTTGACGGGCGCGAATGCACTGCCGGTTCCGACGCCGATCGAACGCCCCGCCGTTGCCGAGAACCTTCTTGCCGCGGCCGATGCCGATCCGGAAGCAGAGGCCGACGAAGCCGATCAGGACGCGCTGTCTCCTGCCCTTGCCGATGCGCTCGACCAGCAGCGAAACGAAGGGGAAAGCCAGATCGCGTCGAATGCGCCGCCGCAGACGGTCGAGCAGGCGATCAAAGCCGCGATGACGCAAAAGGCGCCTGCCGCAAAGCCGCCGCTCGAACTCGCCGCATTGGCGCCGATGACCAAATCGGCAAGCTTTGGCGACGGCTTCGACGAACCGGCTGTCGAAAGCGCCGTGGCGCAGGGGCTTCCTGCCAAGGGTGGTCGCCCGACGCATAAGGAAGCCGCGGCAGCGGGTGCCAGCCGTACGACGGTGCGCACCGAACCGAAGCTGACGGAAAAGATGATCTCGCAGTGGGCGCTCACCAATGCCCGCCTCGAAATGGCCTCCAAGCAGGTCAAGGCGCCGCGGTTCGTCAGCCAGACGATGCGTGCCCAGCCGATCGCCGTCTATGCCGAGGGCTTCAACGTCAAGACCGCTTCGGTCGACCCGGCCCGCTTCAGCGGCACGGCTGTGAACTTCATGGAAGTGCGCAAGTTCAACACGAACTGAGCCTGCCAATCGAGGAAAAGTCGAAAACCGCCGGAGCGATCCGGCGGTTTTTCTTTTTTATTTCGATCCGGCAAGCTGGCTGTTTAGGCAGTTGTTTCCACCGCAAAAGAAAAGCCGCCGGGAGGCCGGCGGCTTGTCGACATCGGTAATATGCCGGAAGGATCAGCCTTCTGGCGGCGACTCGATCATGCCGAGCGCGAGCAGGTAGGTGTCGAGGATTGCTTCCTCTTCCATGCGTTCCTGCTCGTCCTTCTTGCGCAGCGCCACGACCTTCTTCAGAATCTTGGTATCGAAGCCCATTCCCTTGGCTTCGCCATAGACGTCCTTGATGTCGTCGGCGATGGTCTTCTTTTCTTCTTCCAGCCGTTCAATGCGCTCGATGAAAGCGCGAAGCTGATCGCGGGCGACGCCATGAGCATCAGACATCGTGTTCTCCTGATTTTTCGGTGATCAATTTTGGATGCCAGTGACTGCCGCGAAGCGGCGCCACGGTCAAGCCTGTTCGCGGCCGGGCAGGTTATTTGTGTGGATTGTTCAGGTCAAAAGCAGCCTTTTGCACAGGCGAGGCCTCGTTCTGGTGAAGATTCTTCCAGTCCTCATAGGGCATGCCATAGACCATCTCGCGCGATTCGTCTCTGGTCACCGGGACACCTTCTGCCTCGGCGGCTTCCCGATACCAGTTCGACAGGCAGTTGCGGCAGAAGCCGGCCAGATTCATTAGATCGATGTTCTGAACGTCGCTGCGTTCGCGAAGATGTGCGACGAGGCGGCGGAAGGCGGCAGCTTCGAATTCGGTTTGTTGTTCCTTGCTGAGCGCGGTCATCTCGCTTTCCTCTCGTTAAGTGTAGCCTTCGTTCAATAGGGGCCGGTGCGCGACAGGCGGACATCGTATTCGTGCAAGGCGGGATCGGCATTCATCGCCGCAAAGATCGGCGCCAGGCGTTCGGCCCATGCTGATATGCCGGTCTCGTCTCCGATCAGGTCCTGCCGCACCTCGAGCAGCGCATGCGGAATGCCGGTGATCATGCAATGGCGGTACATGGTATCGCCCTTCAGCGCGCCGTCATAGGGTTCGTTGTCGCCAACGGCGAGATCGGGATCGGCGCGCAGCATGTCGAGCAGCGGGCCGACGGCGCGATGGTCGCTATCCCAGAGCACGGCAGCGTGCCAGGGACGGGGGATGCCTTTCCAGGCTGGCGTGAAGGAGTGCAGCGACAGCACCAGCGGTGCCTTGCCGGTGGCATTCGCCACGCTGTCGATCGTTGCGGCGACAGCGTCGTGATAGGGGCGATGGAAGGTTTCGATCCGGTAGTTCCATTCCTGCGGCGTGATCGGATGATTGCCTGATATGACGGCGCCGTCGGAGATCTTCATGATCAGTGTCGGATCGTCTTCACCGCGATTGGGATCGATCAGCAGACGCGAAAAGCCACCGAGCACGGCGGGAACGCCGAGTTTTTCCGAAAGCTGCCGCGTCAGGCCCTCGATGCCGATGTCATAGGCGATGTGGCGGGCGAAGGCCGCGTCGGGCAGTCCGAGCCGGCCATATCGCGCGGGAAGGCGGTTCATCGCGTGATCTGCGAGGATCACCATGCCTTTGTCATGTTTGCCGGATAGGATTTCGAAGGATTGGAAGTCGTCCATCAGGGAATTGCCGTTCGTCATTGCGCCGTCGGGCGCAGTGATCGCATGCACCTGCGGCAGGTTCAAGCGCGGCAGGGTGGGGAGAGGTTAAGTCGGACCCTCGACGGTGGTTATGAAAGGAAATATAATCGATTAGCATTGCGTTGACTTTCGCTTGACGGCGGCGCAAGAAGACACGGATACGAATAACCGTGGAGCTATTTGGGAGCCGTGTTGATCCAAGCCGCGCCAAGTTTCCTCACGCGGTCCAGACCTCTGGTCCGTCTCGCTCTGTTCGCTCTTGCAGCCGCCATGCCGTTTTTCATCGCAGATGCCGCACGCGCCGATTTTCGCGTCTGCAACGGAACACAGAATCTCGTCGGCGTTGCGATCGGATACCGGGCCAAGGATGGCTGGGTGACGGAGGGCTGGTGGCAGGTGCCGGCAACGACCTGCGCCACGCTGATCGAGGGAGAATTGCAGTCGCGTTATTATTACCTCTACGCAGAGGACGCCGCCCGGGGAGGACGATGGACGGGTGACGTGCAGATGTGCGTGGCGGAAAATGAATTCAAGATCTCGGGTGTGCAGGATTGTTATGCCCGCGGTTACCAGAAGATGGGATTCAAGGAATATGATACGGGCCGCCAGGGTAGCTGGATGGTTCAACTCTCCGACACCCCAGGGACGCAAGAAAGCCAGAATTGATGAAGCGTAATCGCAAAGTTAAAATCCTCGCCACCCTCGGGCCAGCCTCCTCCGAGGAATCGATGATCGAGAAGCTGCACCAGGCTGGGGCCGATGTCTTCCGCATCAATATGAGCCATGCGAGCCACGACATGATGCGTATGCTCATCCAGCGCATCCGCTCGGTCGAGGCGCGCTCCGGCCGGCCGATCGGCATTCTCGCCGACCTGCAGGGACCGAAACTGCGTGTCGGCAAGTTCGTCGACGGCAAGGTGGATCTGAAGCCCGGCCAGACCTTCACGCTCGACAACAACGAAGCCCTCGGCGATCAGAACCGCGTCTATCTGCCGCACCCCGAGATCCTGGAGTCGGTGCAGCCCGGCCACCGTCTGCTGATCGATGACGGCAAGCTCGCCCTGCGCGCAGAAAAATGCGACGGCAAGAGCATCGTCACCACTGTTATTTCGGGCACGCGCATCTCCGACCGCAAGGGCGTCAGCCTTCCCGACACGCTGCTCGGCGTCGGCGCGCTGACGGACAAGGACCGCGCCGATCTTGACGCAGTGCTTGCCACCGACGATGTCGACTGGGTGGCGCTTTCCTTCGTCCAGCGTCCCGACGACCTTGCCGAAGTGCGCAAGATCGCCCGCGGCCGCGTCGGCCTGATGTCGAAGATCGAAAAGCCGCAGGCTCTCGAGCGCATCGAGGAAATCATCGAACTGTCAGACGCATTGATGGTCGCCCGCGGCGATCTCGGTGTCGAAATGCCGCTCGAATCCGTTCCCGGCATCCAGAAGCAGCTGATCCGCGCCTGCCGCCGTTCGGGCAAGCCGGTGGTCGTTGCCACGCAGATGCTGGAATCGATGATCTCCGCGCCGGTGCCGACACGCGCCGAAGTTTCCGACGTCGCGACCGCCGTCTTCGAAGGCGCTGATGCCGTCATGCTTTCGGCCGAATCGGCCTCGGGCGACTATCCCGTCGAAGCCGTCACGACGATGGCGTCGATTGCCACCGCCATCGAGCGCGAGCCGCATTATCCCGGCATCATCTATGCCCAGCGTGCCCAGCCGGAAGCGACCGGCGCCGATGCGATTTCGCTTGCCGCCCGTCAGATCGCCGAAACGCTGAAGCTATCGGCTATCGTTTGTTACACCTCGTCGGGCACGACAGGCCTTCGTGCCTCGCGCGAGCGTCCGCAAGTGCCGATTCTGGCGCTGTCGCCGATCATCAAGACGGCGCGCCGTCTTGCCGTCGTCTGGGGCCTGCATTGCGTCGTCACCCATGACGCGACCGATCTCGACGACATGGTCAACCGCGCCTGCCGCATCGTCGCCGACGAAGGCTTCGGCAAGCCGGGCGATCGCATCATCATCTCGGCCGGTGTGCCGCTCGGCACGCCCGGCGCCACCAACATGATCCGCATCGCCTATATCGGCTCCGACGGCCAGAGCGGCGTCTGATCCGATCGCATCCCTTCGGAAGCCCGCTGCCTGAGGAGAGGCGGCGGACCGGCATTGCCAAGCGTGGCGGCGCGTGCAAGTTTCGGTCCCTAGGGCAGGGTTCGGAGGAGCATCATGGATATCGTCACACTTCTGGCTTTTGCGGCCGTTTCCTTCGTTGGCATCGCGACGCCGGGGCCAACGGTGCTGTTGGCGCTGACCAACGGCTCTCGGCATGGTCTGCGCCGGGCAATTGCCGGCATGATCGGCGCGGTGCTGTCCGATTTCGTGCTGATCGGCGCTGTCGCGATCGGGCTTGGTGCGCTGCTCGCTGCATCGGAATTCTGGTTTTCGATGCTGAAATGGGCGGGTGTCGCCTATCTCGCCTTTCTCGGTATCATGCTGCTGAGCTCCAAGGGCACGATCGATGCGGCGTTGAAGTCCGGAGCGCCTGCAGGCGCGACATCATCCTTCTCGATCGGGTTGAAGAGCTTCATGGTCGCGGCGACCAATCCCAAGGGCTACCTGTTCTTCTCGGCCTTCCTGCCGCAGTTCATCGATCCAACCCTGTCGCAGGCGACGCAATATATGCTGCTCGCGCTGGTCTTTGCCGCGCTCGATTTCCTCATCATGTTCGGCTACGCCTTCTTCGGTTCGCAGGCCGTGCGTTTCCTCAAAACCTCCGGCGCCATGTGGCTGGAGCGGGCCTGCGGTGGCGCGCTGCTGGCGCTTGCCGGCTCGCTGGCCTTCTATCGCCGGGCAACCGTCTGAGTTCAGGGTCTAGGCAGGGACAGGTGGCCAACGTGATAAGCCTGCGTATGCTCGCCGATTTCCGGAACCTCGCGCCATAGCTTGAAGCGTATTCGCGTCCATGTCGTCGGTTCGAAGCCGGAGACGGAGGCGAGCGCGCCTGTTGCCATATCGGCATCGGCCTCTGCGCTGTTGGCCCCGCGGAGATCGATGAGCGGCGCATAGGGTTCCGTCTGCTGGATATCGCAGGTGGCGAACTTGGCTGCGGCGATATCAGGCGAGATTTCCGCCTGCCAGACGATCCAGGTTTTGACCTGCGGCCAGCCGAAGGCGCCTGTTAACGCCTCAAACCCAGGACCGCAAAGGAAGTCACTTACCCCTTCCGGCGTCTGCCAGAGGTAGAAGGGCGCGTAGAGGTTTTCGCGACTGCCAAATTCACTTTTGCGCGCTCTGAGATAGGCCTTGAAACCGAGATTGGGAAAGCCGTCTAGCAACGGTCCCTTGTCGCGGATGCGGCGGTCGATGATCGACATGTCGTAATCGGCTGGCAGGGTGAAGCTGTACTGCATGGCAATCATTGCCGATCTCCGATTGCACGAAGCCGCCAGTCGGGGTCGGTCATCTGGGCAATGCCATTGCCGAAGGACCAGTCTTCCGGTGTACTGGTGCTGATGACGATCATCACGTCCTCGGGCCGGAGGCCCGGTGACTGCGCCAAGAGATCGGCGAGCCGCCGATAGAGCGCCGCCTTCATCTCGACGGTGCGAGGCCTGCCGATCGTGATCGAGATATAGACGAAGTCGTCCGAGCGCGGGCCGGCGAGATAGCTGCGGTCGAAGATCAATTCGTTCCCGTCATGCTGATGAATGGCCTGGAAGCGGTCGTTTTGGGGCACGTCGAAGGTCTCGACCAGGGCGCGCTGGATGCTGTCGGCCAGTGCCATGAGGTAGTCCGGCGACTTGCCTTTGTGAAGGGAAATGCGAACGAAGGGCATCGGGATCTCCGTGGTTCAGGCCGCGGGTCGGCCTTGACAGCAGAACCATCGCACGGCACGATGATGCTGAAAATCAGAATTTTATGGATAAATGGTCCTGAAAATCGGGATAATGCAATGCGACGGACGATCTTCGATCTCGACGTGCTTCGAACCTTTTCGACCGGCATGGAACTCGGCAATTTCGCCAAGGCGGCCGAGCGGCTCGGCCGTTCGACCTCGGCAGTCAGCGCGCAGCTGAAGAAGCTGGAGGAGCAGGCGGGTACGCCGATCTTCCGCAAGGCGGGGCGCGGGCTGGCGTTGACCGATGCCGGCGAGACGATGCTCGGTTATGCCAGGCGGCTGCTGGAACTCAACGACGAGGCGGCAGCAGCCGTCAACAGCGTCGAGCTGGAAGGCTGGGTGCGGCTCGGCCTGCAGGAGGATTTCGGTGAGAGCCTGCTGCCTGATGTGCTCGGCCGCTTTGCGCGCGCTCATCCGAAGGTCCGCATTGAAGCGCGGGTGGTGCGCAATGCCGAGCTGCTCGAGCGCGTCACTTCTGGCAAGCTTGATCTGGCGCTTGCCTGGAGCGATGGCACGCTGACGGCGCATTGCGAGCGGGTCGGCGAAGTGCCGATGCGCTGGATCGGACCTGCCGAGGGGCAGCCGTGCTGGCAAGCCGTAAGCGGCGAGCCGATGCCGCTCGCTTCGCTGGAGGCGCCGTGCCTGCTGAGGAATGCAGCGACCAAGGCACTTGATGAGGCGGGCATTTCCTGGCGGCTCGCCTTCGTCAGTCCCAGTCTCGGCGGTCTCTGGGCCGCGACAGCGGCAGGCCTCGGCCTCACCATCCGCACGCCGATCGGCCTGCCGGCGAAGGTCCGGCCGCTGGCGCCGGAGACGATCGGCCTGCCGGATTTGCCGAAGCTCGGTCTGGTCCTGCATCGGGCGGAAGCCGAACCGCAGCCGGCTGCCGCCCGGCTTGCCGAGCTAGTGCTTCAGTCGGTGCATGGCGCGCTGCGCGAGGTGTCGGCTTGACATCTCCGGATTGACCCCTCGGGCGCAAGCCTGTAGCCTCGAACTGCTATGAAGATGTTCACCCTCAATATCGCTTCGGTCTTCTTCTTGAGCCTCTAAGGGCTCTGCCTTCGGGCATCAGAAGATGCGGCCGCTGACAGCCTTCGTGGCTGTGCGTTGCCGTGAACTGTAACCACCCTGCATCTGGCCAAGGAAAGAGCCGGCAGGTTTGGCGATAGAGAGATGTTTCATGACAGCAGATGTTTACCCGCCGGCACTGAGTGCCGCGCAGATCGAGCGATTCATCGATGACGGTTTCGTCAGGATCGACGACGCTTTTCCCCGCGAATTGGCCATGGAAGCTCGTGCCATCATGTGGCGCGACATTCCTTTCGATGCGGATGATCCAAGGACGTGGACGCAGCCCGTCGTGCGGCTTGCCGGTTATGGCGGCGGGCCTTTCGAGAAAGCCGTCAACATGCAGGTATTGCATTCGGCCTTCGACCAGCTCGTCGGCAAAGGACGCTGGGTGCCGCGCAATGGGCTTGGCAGTTTCCCGGTGCGCTTTCCCCATCGCGATGATCCAGGCGATGCCGGCTGGCATGTCGATCTGAGCTTTCCCGGCGAGGATTCCAATCCGGATGAGCAACGGGACTTTTCCGCCTGGCGGGTGAACATCACCTCGCGCGGCCGGGCGCTGCTGATGCTCTTCCTGTTCTCGGATGTCGGGGAGGAGGATGCGCCGACCCGTATCCGCGTCGGATCGCACAAGGATATCGCCCGCCTCCTGGCGCCAGCGGGTGAGGCGGGGATGGCTCACCTCTGGCTGGAGCATGTCGGGGAGAAGCGGCCGCTGGCCTTGGCGACGGGACGGGCGGGCACGGTCTATTTGTGCCACCCGTTCCTCATCCATGCAGCGCAGATGCATCGCGGCAAGCAGCCGCGTTTCATGGCGCAGCCTGGCCTTGCGCCTTCCGAACCTCTTCGGCTCGAACGGGAGGACGGTGCCTATTCAGCGGTCGAGACGGCGATCCGGCGCTCGCTTCAGGAGCAGTAGCGAAGGCAGGATGCATCCGTAGCCGCCGGTGCGTCACGTCTGCAGTTCCTGCAGGGCGGCGCGCCGAATTGCCTGCGGCGGTTGGCCGAAAGCGCGCAGAAATGCACGGCGCATGCGCTCTCGATCGGCAAAGCCGGTCTCGCGGGCAACGACATCGATCGGGTGGCGGCCCTGTTCCATCATCAGCCGGGCCGCTTCCAGCCGCAGGTTCTCGACGGCCTTGGCCGGCGATTGCCCGGTTTCGGCGCGGAAGGCGCGGCTGAACTGGCGGGGGCTGAGATTTGCCGCTTCCGCCAGCTCCTCGACCGAAAGCGCCGCTTTCAGATTGCTGCGGGCATGGGCAAGGGCCTTCTGAATGCGGTCCGACTTGGGCTCCAGCTCCAGCAGGGCGGAAAACTGCGACTGGCCGCCGGCGCGGCGATGATAGACGACGAGCATGCGGGCAACGGCGCGCGCCACCTCGAAGCCGTGATCCTTCTCGACCATAGCCAGCGCCAGATCGATACCGGCGGTCATGCCCGCGGATGTCCAGACGGAGTCGTCGATGATGAAGATTCGGTCCTCCTCCATCTTTACGCGGGGATATCGGCTTTGCAGTTCGCGGGAGACATACCAGTGGGTCGTCGCCCGGCGACCGTCGAGGACGCCGGCTTCGGCAAGAAAGAAGGCGCCGGTGCAGATCGACGCCAAACGACGTGCGACGGGCAGGGCGGCGCGGATAAAGGCGGCTTCTACGACATTCGGCAGGCGGATGCCTGGGGCTCCTGCCACAATCAGCGTGTCGAGGGCCGGGTCGCCAAAGGCCTCCGTTTCCATCACCATGCCAAGAGAATTGGCAATCGGCCCACCATTCTCGGAAAGATAGCGGATGTCATAAACCTTTTCCTCAAGCTCGATATTGGTGAACTCGAAGGCCGAGACGGCAGCCAAGCTCATGATCTGGAATCCGGGATAGAGCAGAAAGCCAATTTGCTGCATTTCGTCGCCTCCGAAAAGATGATGTCTTAAAAGGTGGTATATACGACATTTGGGACATCAGCAATCAGGCGTAAGACTCTCCTCAAGCGCAAGGCATCGGGCCGGCGTATTCAAGGAGACAGATCATGTTGCAGGAACATAAGGGCACGGCGCTGGTGACCGGCGCATCCTCGGGCATTGGCGCGATCTACGCCAATAGGCTGGCAAAGCAGGGTTACGATCTCATCCTCGTTGCCCGCAACGGCGAGCGCCTGCAGGCGCTGGCAAGTCGGTTGAGTGATGAGACCGGGCGGACCGTCGAGACTGTCGTCGCCGATCTCGGCAACAGGGGCGGCCTTGCTCGCGTCGAAAGCGTGCTGAAGGAAGATCGGAGCATCACGCTTCTCGTCAACAATGCCGGTTTCGGCGGGACGGCGCCGCTGCTTGCCGCCGATGTCGACAAGATGCAGGAAATGATCGAACTCAACGTCACGGCGCTGATGCGGCTGACCTATGCCGCGGTGCCGGGTTTCGTCGCCCGCGGCGGCGGCACGATCATCAACATTGCGTCCATCGTCGCGATCGCACCGGAACTCTTGAACGGCGTTTATGGCGGTACGAAAGCCTTCGTGCTCGCCTTCAGCCAATCGCTGAAGCATGAGCTGGCGGAGAAGAACATTCGCATCCAGGCCGTTCTGCCCGGGGCCACGGTAACGGAATTCTGGGGCATTGCCGGCACGCCAGTCGAACACCTGCCCAATGAGATCGTGATGTCGGCGGAGGATATGGTCGATGCGTCGCTCGCAGGTCTCGGGCAGGGCGAATTCGCGACCATTCCGTCGCTCGAGGATGCCGGCCTGCTTGCCGCCTACGAGCAGGCACGCGAGGCGCTGATGCCGAACCTGTCTCGCAGCGTGCCGGCGAAACGCTACAAGATCGCCTGACCTTAAAAGATAGAAAGCATCCGCTGCTACTGCTGCGGATGGTCAACGGCGTTCATTTGGAACGATATTTAGCCGAACCGTTCGAGAGCCATGGCGAAGATATCGGCGTCGACATTGCCGCCCGAGGTGACGGCGACGATCGTGTCGCTTTCCAGGGCGTCGCCGTGGAAGAGGGCGGCGGCAAGCGCCACGGCGCCGCCGGGCTCGACGACGATCTTCAGCCGTGTGAAGGCGAGCGCCATGGCGCGCAGCGCCTCCTCGTCAGTGACGACGATGCCGGCGCCGGCGAGGCGCTTGAGGATCGGGAAAGTGATATTACCGGGTTGCGGCGTGACGATCGCATCGCAGATCGAGCCTGATACCGACGCGTTGCGTTCGATCTTGCCGGAGGCGAGCGAGCGGGTGGTGTCGTCGAAATCCTTAGGCTCGCAGGGGCGGACGCGAAAGCCGGGGGCGCTCGCTTCGAGGGCGAGCGCAATGCCTGAGGTCAATCCGCCGCCGCCGCAGGGAACGAGGACTTCGGCTGATGTCACCCCTTCCTCTTCCGCCTGTTCGGAGATTTCGAGACCGGTCGTGCCCTGACCGGCGATGACCAGCGGTTCGTCGAAGGGCTTGATCAGCGTCAGGCCGCGCTCGGCCGAAAGCCTGGCGCCGATCTCGTCGCGATCCTCATTGACGCGGTCGTAGAGCACCACTTCGGCGCCGAAGGCGCGGGTGTTGCCAATCTTCAGCTTCGGCGCATCGCTCGGCATGATGATGACGGAGGGGATATTGTGCAGCTTGGCCGCAAGCGCAACGCCCTGGGCGTGGTTGCCGGAGGAGAAGGCGATGACGCCCTTCGAGCGCACAGCCGGATCGAGGCCGGAGACGGCCGACCAGCCACCGCGAAACTTGAACGAGCCGGAATGCTGCAGACATTCCGCTTTCACGAACAGACGCCGGCCGGCAATCTCATTCAAAAAAGGAGAGGAGAGAAGTGGCGTGCGCCTTGCATGACCGCGCAGACGGGCGCGGGCTGCGACAATCATTTCAATGCTGGCCATTCGGGAATCTTTCTGCTTGCGGCTTCGCCCATGCATAGGGCGAGGTAAGCCAATTGTGAACGGCGACTTTGTCACGGTGACATGAATGGTGCCACCGCTGCTTCTTGAGCCGCGTTGCGCTTTGCACCGACTGTTTGACCAGGCGATCCCCGAAGCGTCAGTAGCCGCTTGCCGACCCCTCCGTTGCGCGGCTGTCCATGGCGCCGTTATAGCGGGCGCCGCCCCCCTTTTCGATGGCCGCAAGGCTTTTGCCGCCGACGAGGATGCCGGCGGCCTGGCCCCATTGCGGCGTGTCATTGCCGCCATCGAAGCTGTAGCCCATGGCGGCAAGCGTCTTTTCCGTATCCGGCGAAAGTGCATAGGGTTCGAGAAAGACCTTGTCGGGCTGCCATTGATGATGGATGCGCGGAGCATTGACCGCCTGGCTGATGTCCATGCCGAAATCGACGACGTTGAGGATCGCCTCCAGCGTGATGGTGATGATGCGCGAGCCGCCGGGGCTGCCGATCACCATGAAGGGCTTGCCGTCCCGAGTGACGATCGTCGGGCTCATCGAGGAGAGCGGCGTCTTCTTGGGTGCGATGGCATTGGCCTCGCCCTGCACCAGTCCGTAGAGGTTCGGCACGCCGGGCTTGGAAGTGAAATCGTCCATCTCGTTGTTGAGCAGCACACCGGTGCCGGGCGCTACGACGGCGGCACCGAAAGAGCCATTCAGTGTATAGGTGACGGCGACCGCATTGCCCTCGTCGTCGATGATTGAATAATGCGTGGTCTCGGTGCTTTCCTTGCCGCCGAGCGGTTTCAGGTTCGCCGAGGTGCCGGCCTTGTAAGGGTCGATCTTGGCGGCGATCTCCAAAGCATACTTCTTGTCGAGCAGCTTTGTGACCGGGTTCTCGACGAAATCGGGATCGCCGAGTGCAGCATTGCGGTCGACGTAAGCATAGCGCATCGCCTCGGCCATGATGTGCACGGTTTCGGCCGAGTTATAGCCGAGATAAGAGAGCGGATAGCCTTCCAGAACGTTGAGGATCTCGCAGATGATGACGCCGCCGGAAGACGGCGGCGGCGAGGAGATGATGTCGTAGCCGCGGTAATTGCACTCGATCGGCTTCAGCTCGCGCACGGTATATTGCTCGAAGTCCTCCTTGGCGAGGATGCCGCCCTTGGCCTGGCTCGCCTTGACGATCGCCTCGGCGGGCGCGGCCTTGTAGAAGGCGTCGGGGCCTTTTTCGGAGATGGCTGCCAGGACAGCGGCAAGGTCCGGCTGCTGGAGTTTTTCGCCTGATGCATAGGGTTTACCATCAGGTTTCAGGAAAATCTTTGCCGTGGCTTCATCTTTAGCGAGGCGTTTGGCGTTGCCGGCAAAACTTGCGGCGTCGCCCTGTTCCAGCGTGAAACCTTCCCTGGCGAAGCGGAGCGCCGGTGCGATCAGTTCTTCGCGCGACTTGCTGCCGTATTTCTCGCGCGCGGTCTCGAAGCCCATGACGGAGCCCGGCACGCCGACGGCAAGATAACCGTCGAGGCTGGCACGCGGCACGACATCGCCATTGGCGTCCAGATACATGGTCTTGGTGGCGGCAAGCGGCGCGCGTTCGCGGAAATCGAGGAAGGTCTTGGTGCCATCCTTCAGGCGGATGGTCATGAAGCCGCCACCGCCGAGATTGCCGGCCGAGGGATAGACAACCGCCAGCGCATAACCGACGGCGACCGCCGCATCGACAGCATTGCCGCCGCCTTTCAGCACCTCGACGCCGACATCGGTCGCCAGATGCTGGGCGGTGACGACCATGCCGTGCTCGGCTTCGACGGGCGCAGGCGAGGCGGCAAAAACCGAGGTCAGGCTCAGCGACAATGCTGATATGACGGAGATCGTCCCGATATGCAGGCGGCTCATGAATTCCCCTCCTATGGACATGATGGAAAAACATATGGGACTGCCTGGGCCCGAAGCAATGCAAGGGGTTGGCTTTAAATCATGTCGCGCAAAACTGTGCAGCGCTTTGCGACGACGACATGCGTAAAAACAAAACCTAAAGCGTCAGCAGTTCGGCGAGTTTCCGGTTGGTGTCGGCGTCATCGAGCGGCGTATCGACGATGAGCTTTATCTTCGCCGGCTGGGTTGGCGTCAGGCCGCCGGTCGAAGGACATGCGGCCCTGGGCCGGATAGTTATACAATTCAACGTGCTACAGGATCCTTTGTGCGTCGGAAAAGACACGCGGCGCTGCAGGCGCCAGCGACGGCGCGGTTGCGACCGTCCGATCGCGTGAGGTGGCGGCAAGCCTCTCCTCGGCCTTGCGGGCGATCGCCTGCAGGTCGCGCGGCTTGCCTGATATCTTCTCCATGGCGGCGATGGCGACATCGGTTGCGAGGTAATCCGGCTTGTGGCCGACGCCGCTGACGGTAATGAGCTCGGAGCCTGATATATCGCGGGCAAGGCCGCGCGAATGCAGGTGTTCCCAGACGATCTCGTCGCGGTCGCCTGTTATGATCACGGTCGGCGCCGTGATCTGTGAATAGAACAGCGACTGCTCCTTCACATAGGCGAGCAATCTTTTGAAATCGGCGGCGTTGTTGTGGAAGGCGCTGGGGCGCAGCACCAGCGACGGACCGGTTTTTTCGATGTAGTCGGCCGGGCGCGGATTGGGGCGGAAGACATTCAGCGTGCCGCGCTCCAGCCGTCTCAGCCCGAGCGGCACGACGATTGCGTGAGTGAAGAGCCAGCCGACGACCGGTATCGTGGCGACATGATAGTACCAGTCGATGCCGCCCGGCCAGGGATGGGTGGCGGGCGCGAGGAAGAGCAGGCCGGCAGTCTTGTCAGGATGGCGCAGGCCAAAGGCGGCGGTGATCGCGCCGCCGAAGGAATGGCCGACGATGATCGCCTTCTCGATGCCGCGCTTCTCCATCAGTCTGGCGATCGCATCGGCCTGGCCGGAGGGGATGGCGTTTTCGGGTCCGCCGCGTTCGGAATAGCCATGACCGGGGCGATCGACGAAGAGCATTTCCGCCCGGCCTTCGAGCGCGGCACGAAAGGCGACGACCTGATCGAGCAGATTGCCGCTGGCGCCGTGGATGAAGACCAGCGCCGGCAGATCCGCATTTTCGGGACGCTTGATGTGGACGGCATTCATGCGATAGCCGCCGACATCCGTCAGTTCGCCGATATTCGGATAGGCGTGTTCGAATTGCCGCGCCTTGTAAGTGGAGTAACCGATGGCGGCGGCGAGGGGGGCGAGAAGAGCGGAAACTTCTGCAAGCATGATCTCAACGACCGATATTTGCGGGACGGCCCTGCGGCGGACAACCGCCACATCGTTCCCACTAAAGTCTAAAATTGTGCGGCGTGATCCGACGTCAAGATCGCTGACCGGGAAATCAGGTGCGGTTGCCGGCAAGTTTTTCCGCAAGCGTGTTGGCCTGTTCCTGCGCGGTGCGTTCGGCGGGATAGATATCGAGAAAACGCTCCCAAGCCTTCAAGGTCAGCTGGTCGTTGCCGGAATTGCTGAGGATCGCCGCCATGCCGGAGAGCGCGCCGAAATGGCGCGGCTCGAGATCGAGCACACGTTCGATGTCGGACATCGACTTGCGATAATTTCCCATGACGAAATTCAGCGTGGCGCGGCGGTTCCAGCTTTCGGCATAATCGGGCTTCAGCGCGATCGCCTCGTCGAGGAAATCGAGGGCCGCCGGATTGCGCTTTTCCTCAATCGCCTTGTCGGCCCACTGCATCAGCAGATTGACGGTAGCACTGCCGGAATCGTTCCATTCCATCCGGATTTCATTGGCGATGCCGCTAGCCTTTTCGGGATCGCGTTCACGCTTCAGCTGGCTGAAGAGCTGGTCGAGGTGCTGCTTCGGCGAATTGTTGACATCCGTCTGCTCGACGATGACGTCCTTTTTCGCCGCGGCGGCGGGCTTTTCCGCGGCGGCGGCCGGAAAGGAGGAGGTGACGAGAATGAGAGCGAGCGGCAGCGCCGCTGATGTCAAAGCAAAAAAGCGCATGGCGGACATATTAGCCCGCCAGCGCCGAAGATCAAACAAATTTGACGTGATCACCGCAGCGACCCACCGGATATATATGCCCGCGCAATCTCATGCGCAGGGCGATCCGACGCGCGAAATCAGCCCTGACGAGCCTTGAAGCGCGGGTTCAGCTTGTTGATGATGTACATGCGGCCCTTGCGGCGAACCAGACGGTTGTCACGGTGACGAGCCTTGAGCGACTTGAGCGAATTCTTGATCTTCATTTTTCTGATCCGCGATCTCTATGGGGGAATTCACATTCGCCCGTATCTTTAACAATCAAAAGCGCGCCATCGGGCGCGCTGTTTAGGTGGGGAGCAGATACCCCGTCACCTTTTCCGTGTCAACCGCATGCAGGTGTTTTTCCCAAGGCACAGGGGTGTTTTCTCAGGCCAAAACCGGAGATTTCGGCGTCAACGCGGTGATGTGGCCCATCTTGCGGCCGGGGCGCCACTCGGTCTTGCCATAGAGATGAACCAGCGTATCGGGGCGACGCAGCCAGTCGGGAACGGCAAGGATATCGTCGCCGATCAGGTTCTGCATGACGCAGTCGGAATGGCGCTCGGCATTGCCGAGCGGCAGGCCGGCAACGGCGCGGATATGCTGCTCGAACTGGCTGACGACGCAGGCGGCTTCCGTCCAGTGACCGGAGTTGTGGACACGCGGCGCCATCTCGTTGGCGATCAGACCGCCATCGGCAAGCACGAAGAATTCGATGCCGATGACGCCGACATAGCTCAATGCGGCAAGGATTTTTTCGGCCGATTGTCGCGCGGCGTCCGCTGCCGGCGCCGAGATCGCAGCGGGAACCGTCGAGGTGTGGAGAATGCCGTTGCGGTGGACATTCTCGGCGGGATCGAAGCAGACGACCGTACCGTCGGGGGCGCGGGCGGCGATGATCGAGACCTCACGCTCGAAGGCCACGAAGCTTTCGAGGATGAGCGGCACGCCGCCAAGTGCTGCATAGGCGCCATCCGGACTGTCTGCGGCCGAGCGGAAGACCTTCTGGCCCTTGCCGTCATAACCGAGACGGCGGGTCTTCAGCACGCCCTGGCCGCCGAAATCCTTCAGTGCCGTCTCGAGATCGGCCTGGCTGTCGATCGCATGGAAGCGGGCAGTGGTTATGCCGCAGCCATTGAGAAAGCGTTTTTCGACGAGACGGTCCTGGGCGGCTTCCAGCGCCTTCGGCGGCGGATAGACGGACACGCTCGCCGAGAGCGCTTCGGCGGCTGCGACGGGCACGTTCTCGAATTCGTAGGTGACGACGTCGCAGATATCGGCGAGCTCGGCCAGTGCCGCCGGATCGTCATAGGCGGCGGTAATCTGCCGGTTGGCGAGCTGGGCGGCCGGACAGTCCGCCTGCGGCTCGAGGATGACCGTGCGAAAATTCAACCTGGCGGCGGCAATGGCCAGCATGCGGCCGAGCTGGCCGCCGCCGATAATGCCGATCGTTCTCGCCGTCATAGATCGTCCATCGGGTATTCGGCGACGGCAGCACTCTGGCGCTCGCGCCATTCGTCGAGCCGGTCGGCGATTTCTTCGTCGGAAAGGGCAAGCACGGCGGCGGCGAGAAGGGCGGCGTTGACTGCGCCGGCCTTGCCGATGGCGAGCGTGCCGACGGGAATACCGGCCGGCATCTGCACGATGGAAAGGAGGCTGTCCTGGCCGGACAGAGCTTTCGACTGGACCGGCACGCCGAAGACCGGCAGCGGCGTCATTGCGGCGGTCATGCCCGGCAGGTGGGCGGCGCCGCCGGCGCCGGCGATGATGACCTTGAAGCCCTCCGCGCGTGCGCCCTTGGCGAAATTGACCAGCCGGTCGACTGTGCGGTGGGCCGAAATGATGCGCGCGTCATAGGGAATTTCCAGCGCCTCCAGCGTGTCGGCGGCGTTTTTCATGGTCTCCCAGTCGGACTGGCTGCCCATGATGATGGCGACGGGTGGTCTGTCTGTCATCGTTGCTGCTATTCCCTCTCAGGCGATGATGTCAGGGATGATCTGATCTTCCAGCTTGGAGAGCCTGTCTTTGATAACGAGCTTCTTCTTTTTCATGCGCTGGATCCGCAGAGCGTCGCATCCGGTCTGGATCATGGCGTTGATCGCGGCGTCGAAATCCTCATGCTCCTGGCGCAGACGCGCCACTATGAGCCTGATTTCCGCCTGTTCCTGATCGGCCATATACATTCCCCGTTATCGTCCTTGGACCTTGTCCGATCTGGCGATGATTTCCGCAAGCTCCTATCACCAAATACAGGTAACGGCTAGTTAGTCTTGATCATGAAATTGCCATGCAGTCTTCATCTTTTGGCCTTCGACAAGCCGTCAAAAATATGTCACAGTCCCGCCCGTTGACACCTTGATCCCCGACGATGTTGGCCGGGGAGGGTAAGAGGAAGGAAGGGTCATATGACTGTTCAAGCTCATCTTGAGTCACTCCAGAAAAAGCATGTCGCTCTCGAGGAGGAGTTGCACGCGCTCAGAACATCTCCCTCTATTTCCGATACGGAACTTGCCGAATGCAAGCGCCGCAAGCTGCGCATCAAGGACGAGATTCAGCGTCTTAAGTCATCCGTCCACTAGTCTTCCCAAGGGTCGCCGGGCGATCATCTTGCGCAACAAGGTAAATCCATACATTCCGCCAAAAATTTGCAAGAACCGGTGATTTGACACCATATTTGCGCCAGTCCGATGCATCCGGCATCGTGGCTGGCGCTTTTGGGTCTGTCACGTCTCACATCGCATTCTTATGATTCGCATCGTATCCCCAGATCTTACGGGAACATGCATCAGGCCCAGAACTGATCCAGCCACAAATTGAGCTTGTCGAAGCCACGGTTATTGACTGCGTAGATGCGTTTGGTGCCTTCCGAGGTCACGGAAACGAGATTGCTGTCGAGAAGCGCCTTCAGGTGCTGTGAAACAGCGGGACGGCTGATCGGCAGGCCTTCAGCGAGCTCATTGACCGTCCGTGGCGCGCGACGCAGTTCCTCCAGCAGAAACCGCCGGTTCGGATCGGCAATCGCAGAGAAAGGGTCGGTATTCGACATGGCGGCAACGCTACGTCAAACTGGCCGCGCCAGCAAGGAAATTGTGCATTGCAGCGTGTTGCTGCAAAATTCCTTAAATCGAGATCGATCTAAGGAATTATGCAGCAATTCAAAGTGCTACAGCGTCCTTTGCGCGTCTGAAGAGACGCGCGGCGCTGTAGGGCCTCTTACCAGCCAAGGCCCTCGCGCACGATCAGGAAGGCGGCGATCAGCGCCATTGCATACATGAAGGGATAGAAGATCTGTGGCCTCATGCGGCGCACGCACCAGGCGCCGGCAATGGTGGCGAGCGGGGCGAAGGGCAGAAGCGTTGCCGAGGTCGCGAGGTTCTGGGTGCCGAGCTGGCCGAGCGCGAAATATGGGATCAGCTTAATGGCGTTGAGGATCGCGAAGAAGCGTACGCTGGTGCCGGTATATTCGCGTGGCTGCAATTTGAGCGGTAGGGCATAGATCTGGAACGGCGCGCCGCCGGCATGGGCGACGAAGCTGCCGTAACCGGAAAATGTGCCCCAGAGGCTGGCGGCCACCGGCCGCTGGTTGCGCGGCGGGATCAGCTTGCCGGCGGCCGGGCCGAAATTGCTCCAGAAATAGCGCAGGCAGAAGAGGATGGTCACCGCGCCGATGACGATGCGCAGCATGTTGCCCGGAACCAGCGCCGAGGTTGCCCAGCCCAGCGCGATGCCGAAGATGGCGCCCGGCAGCATGATCTTCAGCGTCGTCCAGTCGCCATGCTTGCGCCAGATGACAAGCGAAATCATGTCCATCAAAATCAGGATCGGCAGCAGGATGGCGGCCGCCTCTACCGGCGAGACGACGAGGGCGAGGAAGGGCAAGCCGATCAGCGACAAAGCGTCGCCCATGCCGCCCTTTGCGAGGCCTACCAGCAGAACGGCGGGCACGGCGGCGTAGTAGAATGACAAATCCTGCGGCATGCTTTCGACGTCCTCCTCTTGCAAGCCTCGTCTAACGGAACTACTCACACAAGACGAGTGCGGATCCCTCATTTCCAAGGGGAATCGCAGGAAACGGAAAGACTCCATGACCGAACCGGAAAACCGCTGCCGCCTTGTGCTCATCGTAGCCGATATCGCCGATGCCGATGAACAGGCAAGGATCGTCGCCGACGCGCTGAAGGGCGGCGATGTCGCCTCGGTGATCGTGCCGCAATACGGGCTCGACGACGGCACCTTCCAGAAACATGCCGAAAAGCTGGTGCCGTTGATCCAGCACGCTGGCGCCGCCGCGCTGATTGCAGGCGACAGCCGTGTCGCAGGCCGGGCGAAGGCCGACGGCCTGCACCTTTCCGGCAATGCAGAGGCCCTTTCGGAAGCGATCGACAAATATGCGCCGAAGCTGATCGTCGGCGGCGGCAACGCGGCCGACCGGCACCATGCGCTGGAGATCGGCGAAGTCAGGCCGGACTATATCTTCTTCGGCAAGCTCGACGGGGACATCAAGCCGGAGGCGCATCCGAAGAACCTGGCGCTTGGCGAATGGTGGGCTTCGATGATCGAGATTCCCTGCATCGTCATGGGCGGCACCGATCCGGCCTCGGCGCTCGCCGTCGCCGAGACCGGAGCGGAGTTCGTGGCGATGCGGCTGGCGGTCTTCGGCGAGCCCGGCCGGGCGCCGGCCGTCGTCGCCGAGATCAATGCGTTGCTTGACGAAAAAGCGCCACGGTTTGAGGATTGAAATCGCGCTCATGCCGATCCCGCCCGCCCGTCTTTTGAAATATCTCTTCGCCGGCATGGCCGCCTTCCTTGCGGCTGGGCCGAATGTTGCCTTGGCGCAGGCGCCGGACAGCGTCATCACCCAGCCGAGCACGGGGCCAGCTTCGACCTTCCGCGCCGACCGGCCTTCCAGCCCGGGCGTGCAGCCCTCCAATGGTGTCGGCGTATTCGACCGCATGGGCGCGAAGCTGCCGGACCTGCCGCCGGAGAAGGATTACAAAGGGCCGATCGACGAGGCCTACGGCGCCTTCCAGCGCGGTTATTACCTGACGGCAATGGACAAGGCGCTGCCGCGCGCCCAGCTCGGCGATCCGGCGGCGCAGACGTTGATCGGCGAAATCCTCTCGCAGGGCCTCGGCGTCAAGAAGGACGTGAAGAACGCTGCCTTCTGGTACGGCAAGGCGGCCGAAGGCGGCGATGCGGCGGCAATGTTCAAATATGCGCTGATCCTGATGGAAGGCGAGGGCGTGCCGCGTGACAAGGTCAAGGCCGACGACTACATGCGCAAGGCGGCCGAGGTCGGCAATCCTTCGGCGGAATTCAACTGGGCGCAGCTTCTCATCGCCGACAATCCCGGCGAGAAGGGACTGAGGCTGGCGCTGCCATTCTACGAGAAATCGGCCGAGCAGGGCATTGCCGATTCGCAATATGCCGTGGCGCAGATCTATGCGACGCTAAAGGACCTGCCGGAGGAAAAGAAGAAGCTCGCCCGCGAATGGATGGCGCGTGCAGCGCGCGCCGGCTTCGACACGGCCCAGCTCGATCTCGGTATCTGGCTGGTCAACGGCGTCGGCGGGCCGAAGGATTACGTCAAGGGCTTCGAATGGCTGAAACTTGCCGCCAATGGCGGCAACGTCGCTGCGCAGAACAAGCTCGCCCACCTCTATATCAATGCGATCGGCACGGCGCCCAACCCGATCGAGGCGGCGAAGTGGTACGTGCTGTCGCGCCGGGCCGGGCTCGCCGATCCGGCGCTCGAGGATTTCTATCTCGGCATCGAGGACACCCAGCAGAAGGCGGCGATCGATGCCGCCAACAAGTTCCGGCGGCGATAGCGGCCGCGCAGCGCCGCTATAACGACATGCGTAAAAACAAAGGGTTGAAGCGCGAAGCGCGAATCTGAACGATTGCGACGCGCTTTAGAAAAGCGCATCGGCGAAAAGATCCTCGTCGTTTTCGGCTTTGGCGGTTTCGGCGGGAGCGGAGGTGCTGTCCTCGCTTGCCGGAATGATGCCGCGATGAATGTTGCGTTCCTGGACCATCGTATAGTGCTTGAAGATCTTGCGGTCGAGCGGCGCGATCGTCTCAGCGAGATCGGAGATATCGGCGACATCGGTGCCTGCGACGCCTTCGAGCATATCGGCACAGCCGGCAAGGGCTTCGCCCAGATTATGCTGGAAATCGAGCTTGCCGATCAGCAGGCTGATCTTGGTGGCGACCTCGCGACCGTTCTCGGCGAGCACTTTTAGCTCGTTTTCCATCACGTTGGCTGCAGAGCGGATATTGCCGACGGCCGAGGTCAGGCTTTCTCCGAGATTGCCGGCTCCGGCATCAGTGGCGGGGGCGACGCGCCCGGCCGCAGCTTCGAGCGCCGGCAGGCCGTTGACGATGGCGTCGGCGGAATCGTCGAGCTTGCCGGCGAAGATGCGCAGTTCGGCGGTGACGACGTTGATCGACCTGCCTTCCTCGCCGAGCCGGCTGCAGCGCAGGTTGGTATTCAACGCCATATAGTGAATGTCGGTCTTGACGGCGCGGATGTTGCCGATCGCTTCGGAGAGCTTGGCGGCCGTACCGATCGTCGACTGGCTCACCTGGTCGGCCTGGCGGCTTGCCGTATCGACCTGCTTGACGATTTCGTGGGCGGCCGAAACGCTGGATTCCAGCGCGCGCATGAAGTTGCCGCCGGCCTCGCCACTCTCACCGCTCATCCGATCGCGCAGCTTGAGAATCTCCCGCATGTCGTGATCGAAACTTGCGATCGTCTTGACGACGTTTTCGGAATCCCGCTGGAAATTTGCGCACATGTCTCTCATCTGCGCCGCTGTCAGATGGTGAATGACGTTCTGGAGGCGCTGGCGCGCGCCGGCGTCGAGTCTGGCGCCATCCTCGCCGGCAAAGAAATCTTCAAGCAGCGAAAAGGTGGCCTGCACATGCTCGATGCGCTGGCGGGTGATATCGCCGATCTGCAAGGCAGACAGGGTCGAGGCGACCTTGCCCTGGACGGCGCGGGCAATTGCGCGGACCTCGCGGGCGATGACGCCGAGATCCTTGCGGTGTGCGGCGATCTTGGCAGCATCATCTCGCAGGGCTCCGGCGACGGCCGGAACAGTATCGGCATAGCTCTTGGAAACACCGGCGCCAAAGGAGGCGGCGAGCTTGACCTCCTTGTCGAGACTGTCGAGGTGCGTGGCGAAACGATTGACCTCATCGGTGCCGGAATAGATGCGCTCCAGGATTTCCTGGGCGAAGCCGGCGAATTCGGCAAGGCCGGCACCGGTGATCTTCACGGTCACCGCGAAGGTTCTCAGATAACGCATCGTCTCCTGCATGTCGGCGACGTGCTTGCGCAGCTCCCTGCCGGTATGCGCCAGCGAGACGAGCGCCTGCAGCCGGTTTTCCTCGGTGACGGGCAGCGCCATCAGGCTCTCCACCGTGGCGCGGAGATCGGCGCTGGTGTCGCTCGCCTCCTTGTTATCGAGCGCCGTGGTGACACTCTCGAGCGAGTTCAACAGACGGTTGAGGACATCCATTACCGAGAGCAGCACGGTGCCGCCTTCGAGGAAACGTTCCTCGACCTGGCTACGAGCAGATTCCAGGGTCTGGCTGATGTCTCGCCCTGACGTGTAGGCTACAGCGTTCGATAGTGCCAGAGCGTGTGCCAATTTTATACCTTTTCTCAAAATACAGGCAATTCGACTCTATTTTTACGAGCAGGATGGAAACGTCCGGTAAACGCGCCGGGACTCGCCAGCGTTGTGATTAACGAAAGATGTCGATGGGGTGCAGGTGAAAGCGTCACTGTCGCGCGGGGTAGTTCAACATACTGTTTTTACATTATTTATTTCTAAATTTTGAGGAAAAAATATAAATTATCCCGGATGAGAATTGGGAGTCGCGGAACGCGCTATACGGCAGTTTCCTACAACCGCTGTTTACTCTGCATTAACGCTGCCGTGAGAGTCCTTTTAGGGTCATCAAGTATTTCCCTGGCCCAGGAGGCTGCATTGGATACTCAAAAACAATATTACGGATCTATAAATTTGCCGGACGTCCTCAGTATTCGCAACGTGTACGAACTATATTCAAAGTTTACTGATGCATTTCACAGCAATGATACAATCATCATCAGCATTCCCGAAGGCGCGGAAGCGGATCTGAGTTTCGTTCAACTCATCGAATCCTCGCGCCGCCAAGCAAAAGCCAAGGGAAAGACGTTCAAACTTTCTTCGCCGGCCAGCGGCTCTGTCCTGAAGGTACTTGAACGCGCAGGTTTCATCGAATCCTTCGATCACGAAGACGCAAATTTCTGGTTGCATAAAGAGGTGACGTTATGAGTGCAAATATCCTGACTGTCGACGATTCCGCCAGCATTCGTCTGACCACCAAGGTCACGCTGACCAATGCCGGCTATAGCGTCACCGAGGCGGTCAACGGGGCAGAGGGCCTGGCTACGGCCAAGGGAAGCAGCTTCGATCTGATCGTGACCGATCTCAACATGCCTGTCATGGACGGGCTGACGATGATCGAGGAACTGCGCAAGCTGCCGGGGCAGGCCGGCGTTCCGATTATCTTCCTGACGACGGAATCGGACGCCGATCTCAAGGCGCGGGCCAAGGCCGCGGGTGCGACGGGCTGGCTGACCAAGCCGTTCGACCCGGAAAGCCTGGTGAAGATCGTGAAGAAGGTTCTCGGACGATGAGTACGCTCGATCCGGTTGCCGTATTCCGCACCGAAGCCGCCGAATGCCTCGAAGCGATCGAGGCCGGCCTTCTCGACCTGACCCACCAGCTCGACAACAAAGATCTCGTCGACGCCGTGTTCCGCGGCCTCCACACGCTCAAGGGTTCCGGCGCGATGTTCGGTTTCGAGGCGCTCGCCGCCTTCACCCATCATTGTGAAACGGCCTTCGACCGTGTCCGCAAGGGCGAGGTTGCGGTGACCAGCGAACTGGTCGCCGCCGTTCTCGCTGCCCAGGACCATATGCGTGCCCTCGTCGACCAGCCGGACGCCGATCACGGCGATACCGGGCATAAGCTTCTGGCGCAGCTGCAGGCTGCCGTCGGCGGCAAGGAAGCGGCGCCAGCAGCAGCGTCGGCCGCTATTCCCGTCACCGCAGCCGTGCCCGAGGCATCGGCGAAAAAGAAGAACAGCTGGCGTATCCGCTTCAGCCTGCCCGCCAATTCGATGGCGAACGGCACCAATCCGCTCGGCCTGCTGGACGAGCTGCGTGATCTCGGCGAATGCACCGTGCGTGCCAATAGCTCGGCCATTCCGCCGCTCGACGAGCTCACTCCAACGGAACTCCACATCTCCTGGGACGTGACGCTGACCAGCGAGCAGGATCGCTCGGCGATCGACGACGTCTTCATCTTCGTACTCGACGACATGGAACTCAGCGTCCAGGAGATCAGCGGGCAGGCAGCGGCAACCGCCGCTCCGGTCGAGGAAAAGGCTGCACCTGCCCGTGTCGCCGCAGCATCGGCGGCCCCCGTTTCACCGACCACTGTCGCGGAGTTCCGTCCCGTCGAGGCGGTTCCGGCCAAGCGCGAAGTGCCCGCCGCCGTCAGCCAGGCGAAGGCGGCCGAGAATGTCCGCGTCCCTGCCGAACGTCTGGACGAGTTGATGGACCGCGTCGGAGAACTCGTCATCGCGCAATCGCGCCTCAGCCAGCTCGCCAGCGCCAGCACCGATATCGCACTGCGCTCCGTCTCGGAAGAGATCGAACGTCTCTCCGGTGAATTGCGCGACACGATGATGGTGCTGCGCATGGTGCCGGTCGCCACCCTCTTCTCCCGCTTCCGCCGCCTCGTTCACGATCTCGCTCGCGAGACCGGCAAGGTGATCGAACTGGTGACGGAGGGCGAGAGCACCGAAGTCGACAAAACCGTCATCGAGCGCCTGGCCGATCCGCTGGTGCATCTGGTGCGCAACTCGATCGATCACGGGCTCGAAACGCCCGCCGACCGGCTTGCCTCCGGCAAGACCGAAGCCGGCACGGTGACGCTTTCGGCCCGCCAGGCCGGCGGCGAGGTGATCATCTCGATCAAGGACGACGGCCGCGGTATCAATCGCGAACGGGTTCGCGCCAAAGCGGAATCCTCCGGCCTCATCCAGCCCGGCCAGCCGCTTTCCGACTCCGAGCTGCTGCAGCTGATCTTCGCCCCCGGCTTCTCGACGGCCGCCGCGATCACCAATCTGTCCGGCCGCGGGGTCGGCATGGACGTGGTCAAGAAGACGGTTGAGGCGCTCCGCGGCGCGATCGACATCGTCAGCGTTCCGGGACAGGGTTCGGAAGTGTCGCTGCGCATCCCGCTGACGCTCGCCATCATCGACGGCCTGCTGGTGCGCGTCGGTTCCGGCCGCTACGTCATCCCGCTCTCGGCGGTCGAGGAATGCCTCGAACTGTCGCTAGAGGAAGATCTTCGCTCGCGCGGCCGCAGCTTCATCTCGCTGCGCGACAGCCTGGTGCCGTTTCTGCGCCTGCGCGACCTCTTCCGCACCGGCACCAAGCCCGACGTGCATCAGAAGGTCGTCGTCATCTCGACCGGCACGGAGCGCGTCGGCCTCGTCGTCGACCAGATCATCGGCGATCACCAGACAGTCATCAAGTCGATGTCGAAGCTGCACAATAACGTCGCGACCTTCTCGGGCGCGACCATTCTCGGCGACGGCAGCGTCGCTCTCATTCTCGACGTCGGGCACCTGGTTGCCGCGGGTCAGCAACAGGAGGCGCAATTGCGTGTAGCAGGATGAGTGCAACAGCAGCAGCCGAACGATTTGACAACCACTGGAACTATGCCGAGGAAGTCGAGGTCCTGACCTTCGATCTCAACGGCGAAACCTTCGCGCTGGAAGCTGTCATCGTCCAGGAAATCCTGGATCTGCTTCCCGAGACCGCGGTGCCGGGCAGCCAGCCCTTCGTCGCCAGCGTCATCAACTTTCGCGGCAAGGTCATTCCGCTCGCCGATCTGCGTCTCGCCTTCGGGATGGAAGCAGCAGAGGCGACGATCGACAGCCGGTTCATCGTCATCGAGATCGATCTGCAGGGCGAGCCGACGCTCGTCGGCCTCAGGACCGATAAGGTGAACGAGGTGACGACGCTTGCAAAATCCGCCAGCGAGGCGCCACCGAGCGTCGGCATGCGCTGGCGCGCCGATTACATCAACTGCCTGGTGAAGAGGGGCGGAGAATTCATCATTCTCCCCAATCTGCAGGCGATCTTTTCATCGAGGCACGACGCGGCGGGAGCCGCCAGCTGATGTCGGCTGAGTTCAAATTGGGGTTAGACCGATGCGATTGACAATCAAGACAAAACTGGTGACGGCGTTCACTTTCATCATCCTCATGCTTATGGGCACCGCTGCCTACGGCATTTTCAGCCTAGGATCGCTGAACGACACGATTGGCAATCTTCTCGCCGGTCCCGCAGCCCGTCTCGACCTCGCCCAGCAAATCAACATTGCTCAGCTCGAGGCCATCCGCCAGCAGAAGAACCTGCTCGCTGCCCGCACTGCCGACGAAACCGCAGGTGCGATCGCCAAGGGCAATCAAGCCCGCAAGGACTTCACAGATGCCTTCGGCCAGGTACTGGCGTTGGCAACCGAAGAAGGCAAGGCGCGCTGGGCGCGCATTGCCGAACTTTCCAAGACCTTCACGGCAGCCGACGATCAGATCCGTGACTTTGTGAAGGCCGGCAACGCCGAAGGCGCAAATACCGTCTCCGTAACCGCGGCGCGGGCCGCTGCCAACGACATCGACTCGACGCTTAGCGAAATCCTGGCACTTGAAAAGCAGCGCATGAAGGCCGCCGACGATGACGCCGACGCGCAGTATGCGGCCACACGCACCATGATGATGGCGGTGGCAGCCGTTGCGCTGCTGGTTGCTGCGATTACCGCATTCTGGATCGCCAGCACGATCAGCAAGGGCCTTAGCCGTGCCAACGCCGTGGTTCGCGAAGTGTCGGAAGGCGATCTGACGAAGATGGCCGACATCACAAGCCGTGACGAAATCGGCGAACTTCTGGGCAACGTCAACACCATGATCGAACGTCTGCGCGGCGTCGTTGCCGACGCACTGTCGGCCGCCGACAATGTCTCTTCCGGCAGCCAGGAACTTTCGGCGAGTTCGGAACAGGTATCGCAGGGCGCCACCGAACAGGCCGCGTCGGCCGAAGAGGCTTCCGCTTCGATGGAGCAGATGGCCGCCAACATCAAGCAGAACGCCGATAACGCCGCCCAGACCGAAAAGATCGCCCGCCAGTCGGCCAAGGATGCGGAGATGAGCGGGGAAGCGGTGACGCGTGCCGTCGACGCCATGCGCACGATCGCCCAGAAGATCGGCATCGTCCAGGAAATCGCCCGCCAGACCGATCTCTTGGCGCTCAACGCTGCCGTTGAAGCTGCTCGTGCCGGCGAGCACGGCAAGGGCTTTGCGGTCGTCGCTTCGGAGGTGCGCAAGCTTGCTGAACGCAGCCAGTCGGCTGCCGCCGAAATCAGCTCGATGTCGAGCGATACGGTCAAGGCTGCCGCCGAAGCCGGCGACATGCTCGGCCGGCTGGTGCCCGATATCCGCAAGACGGCGGAACTGGTGTCCGAGATCAGTGCGGCCTGCCGCGAACAGGATATCGGCGCCTCGCAGATCAACGAAGCGATCCAGCAGCTCGACAAGGTGACGCAGCAGAATGCCGGCGCTTCCGAGCAGATGTCGGCAACCTCCGAAGAGCTCGCCTCCCAGGCGGAAGAACTGCAGACTTCAATCGCCTTCTTCAAGGTCGATACGGCAGGCAGCGCGCGGTCCGGTGCCTACAAGGCGCAGCCAAAAGCTTCGGCCAAGGTGATCAAGGCTCCGGTCGCTGGCCGCAAGCCCGGCCCGCAGGCTCACAGCCAAGGCCGCGGCCAGACGGTTTCGGCGCAACAGCAGCGCCTCAAGGGCTTTGCTCTCGATATGTCGATGGGCGGTCCAGACGCCAGCGACGACGATTTCAGGGAGAGCGCATAGGCGCTCCCCTGGGGAGAGCGCATAAGCGTCTCCTGGGGAGAGGCTAAGCTCTCCCGGGAAAGCGCTTGAGCTCCTTCGCCTCAAACTGATCCCTCGGGCTGCTCCGGCGGCCCGAGGCGGGAATATCCCCCAACGCATGTAGGCGTTGGCGCTGCGATCGATAGATGTCCGGCTGCCGGGAAGTGAATGTAGTCGCTTTCCCCCTTTTCAGACACATCACTCTCAAGCTCGACGTCCCGCTGACGGGACGTGTCTCTATCCATTCGTTTTGACCGCAAATAGGGGGTATCACATGCGTTTCACCATCAAGCTCAAACTGGGTCTCGCCTTCGGCATCATGACGCTGCTGCTGATCGGCATCGCGGTTTATGGAAGCCTGAGCCTCGGCACCTTGAACGAGGCGAGCGGCAAGATGATCGACGGCTCTGTGCGCCGCCTGGAACTGGCGCTGAACGCCAATATTGCCGAAGTCAACGCCATCCGCGCTCAGAAGAACGCTCTGCTTTCCACCGATCCTGACGCGGCTGCCGGCTTCTACAAGGAAGCCGACCAGAACCTGCAGGTCATGTTCGATGCCGTCGATGCCGGCTTTGCCATCGCCTTGCCGGAAGGCAAACCCCATTGGGAGAAGCTGCGGACGGTCGGCGGGAAATTCCGTGAAAAATCCGCCGAGCTGCAGCAGCTTGACGCCAAGGGCGACAAGGCCGGCGCGCTGGCACTTTCACTCGGCGACCTCCGGGCAATGACCGGCGACATGGGCGATGCGATCTCCGCCCTTACCGAGATCCAGCGCAAGGGCATGCAGGCGACCAACCAATCGAACACCAATCTCTATAACTCAACTAAGCTGATCCTCACCACCGCGTCCGGCATCGCTGTGCTCGTGGCGCTCGGTGCTGCGTTGTGGATCACGCTCGGGATCAACAATGGCCTGAAGAAGATCACGACCGTCGCAAACGCCGTCGCAATCGGTGACCTCAACCAGAAGGTCGATGTCAGAACCAATGACGAGATCAAGGATCTGATCAATACGGTCAATACCATGACTGCCAATCTGCGCGCCACGGCAGCACTTGCCGATCAGATCGCCATGGGCGACCTCAGCACCGATGCCAAGCCGCTTTCGGACAAGGATACGCTCGGCATCGCGATGCAGAGCATGATCTCCAACCTGCGGACCACCGCCGGCATCGCCGATCAAATCGCGAACGGCGACTTGACTGTGTCTCCAAAGCCGCTCTCCGACAAGGATGCGCTGGGCATCGCGCTCGAACAGATGGTCGAGCGCCTGCGCGGCGTCGTCGCCGATGCGATCTCGGCCGCCGAGAACGTCTCATCCGGCAGCCAGGAACTTTCGGCAAGCTCGGAACAGGTGTCGCAGGGCGCCACCGAACAGGCCGCTTCCGCCGAAGAGGCGTCCGCCTCGATGGAGGAGATGGCGTCGAACATCAAGCAGAACGCCGACAACGCCGCGCAGACGGAAAAGATCGCTCGTCAGTCGGCGAAGGATGCGGAAGCCAGTGGCGAGGCTGTCTCCCGCGCTGTCGACGCCATGCGTACGATTGCCCAGAAGATCGGCATCGTCCAGGAAATTGCCCGCCAGACCGACCTTCTCGCCCTCAACGCTGCCGTGGAAGCGGCTCGTGCGGGTGAGCACGGCAAGGGTTTTGCAGTCGTTGCATCCGAAGTGCGCAAGCTTGCCGAACGCAGCCAGTCGGCTGCCGCCGAGATCAGCTCGATGTCCAGCGATACGGTGACCGCAGCCCAGGAAGCGGGCGAAATGCTCGGCCGGCTGGTGCCCGATATCCGCAAGACGGCCGAGCTGGTTTCCGAGATCAGTGCTGCCTGCCGCGAACAGGATATCGGGGCGGCCCAGATCAACGAGGCAATCCAGCAGCTCGACAAGGTGACGCAGCAGAATGCCGGCGCCTCCGAGCAGATGTCGGCAACCTCGGAGGAACTCGCCTCCCAGGCCGAGGAATTGCAGACGTCGATCGCCTTCTTCAGGGTCGATATGGCGGGCGGCCGCCGTGACCGCACGCCAGCTGCCAGGATGACGGTGCGCAGTCCGACTCCGGCCACCGCCCGCAAGCCGGGGGCCAAAAAACCAGCCGCCAACAGCGTCGCCGGTCAGCAGGCGCGGGCGAAAGGCTTCGCTCTCGATCTCTCCATGGGCGGTCCCGATGATGGGGACGCCGAATTCAAGGAAAGCGCATGATCATGGCCACGACCTCCCTGGAAGCGCAATTCGTGACCTTCAGCCTCGGCGAGGAGATCTTCGCCGTGCCGGTTGAGGTGGTGCGGGAAATCCTCGACTATGCGGAGGCCTTCAAGATTCCGAATGGTCCTGACTATTTGCTCGGTCTGCGCGACGTGCGCGGGCAGGGCGTGCCGACGATCGATCTTCGCTTGAAGCTCGGCATGACGAAGACCGTGCCGACGCCGCATACGCGGGTGCTCGTCCTCGATGTGCCGATGGAAAGCCGGCTTCTGACCCTCGGCCTCGTCGCCGACCGGGTCTTCGAGGTCACGCCGTTCCGGCGCGAGCAGATTGAGGCGGCGCCCGATATCGGCGTGCGCTGGCGCTCGGACTATATCGCCGGCGTCGTTCGCCGTGAACACGGCTTCGTCGTCATCATCGATCTTGCACGCTTGCTGTCGCGCGAGGACGCCTCGGTACTGCAATCGGCGGCCTGATCCGCGCATCAATTCGGAGTACTGCATTCTATGAGTATGGCAGCAGCGGTGGAAACCCAATTGCCGGGCGACCGGATCAGCAAGCGCAATTTCGACAAGCTTGCCCGGTTCATCTACGACTATAGCGGCATCAAGATGCCGCCGACCAAGCTGACGATGCTCGAAGGGCGGCTGAGGCGCCGCCTTCGCGCAACCAACCACGCGACCTTCGACGATTATTGCGACTTCCTGTTCAATGAGGATGGCCTCGCCCAGGAAACCGTCTACCTGATCGACGTCGTGACGACCAACAAGACCGACTTCTTCCGCGAAGCCAAGCATTTCGACTATCTTCAGAGCGTGGCGTTGCCGGTGATCTCCAATAGCGGCGTGCGGACCATCCGCACCTGGAGTGCGGCTTGCTCGACGGGGGCCGAACCCTACACGATGGCGATGGTGCTGGCGGAATTCGCCGAAGGCCGCAACGACGTCTCCTACAGCGTATTGGCGACCGATCTTTCCACCGACGTGCTGCAGACGGCGCGCCGCGGCATCTATCCGGAAGACCTCATCGCACCCGTGCCGCGCGACCTGCAGCGCAAATACGTGCTGACGGCCAAGCAGCCGGGCCGGCGGGAGGTGCGCATCACGCCGAAACTGCGCAGCAAGGTGGGTTTTGCCCGTATGAACCTGATGGACGAGAAATACCCGATCGGCGAACCGATGCACGTCATCTTCTGCCGCAACGTGCTAATCTATTTCGACAAGCAGACTCAGGCCGGCGTGCTCAACCGCCTCTGCAACTGCTTGGCGAAGGGGGGGTACATGTTCATCGGCCATTCCGAATCGATCACCGGCTTCGATCTGCCGTTGAAACAGGTCTCGAATACGGTGTTTCAGCGTATCTAAAGCGCATCGCGTCATCCCAAAACCGCTGTGCACTTCTGGACGACATGCATTAGGGGCACTCATGGCTAAGAAAATTCGCGTTCTCATCATCGACGATTCCGCCAGCATCCGCCAGACGCTGACCCATGTGCTGGAGCAGGATCCCGATATCGAGATCATGGCGGTCGCATCCGACCCCTTCATGGCGGCGCGGAAGTTGCAGGAAGAGATCCCCGATGTCATCACGCTCGATGTGGAGATGCCGCGCATGGATGGCATCACCTTCCTGCGCAAGCTGATGTCGCAACGACCGATCCCCGTCGTGATGTGCTCGTCGCTGACGGAGGCGGGATCGGAAACGCTGCTCCAGGCGCTGGAGGCCGGCGCCGTCGACGTCATCCTGAAATCGAAGATCGGCGCCGCTGACAGCCTTTCCGACGATGCGATGCGCATTCGCGAAGTCGTCAAGAGCGCCTCGCATGCACGGCTTTCCAACGTGCGCCGCGCCGCCGGAACCATCCGCTCTGCCTCAGTCGAAGGGCCGGCCAAGAAGCTGACGGCGGATGTGATGCTGCCGCCGCCGACGGGGCGGGCCATGGCGAAGACGACGGAGATGGTCGTCTGCGTCGGTGCCTCCACCGGCGGCACCGAAGCGCTGCGCGAGTTCCTGGAGGAACTGCCGGCCAATGCGCCTGGCATGGTGATCGTCCAGCATATGCCGGAGAAATTCACCGCAGCCTTCGCCAAGCGGCTGAACGGGCTCTGCGAGGTCGAGGTCAAGGAAGCCGTCGATGGCGCTCCGGTGCTGCGCGGCCATGTGCTGATCGCGCCAGGCGACAAGCACATGCTGCTCGAACGCCAGGGTGCGCGCTACTATGTGAGCGTCAAGACCGGGCCGCTGGTGTCGCGACACCGGCCTTCCGTCGACGTACTTTTCCGCTCAGCGGCGCGCTCGGCCGGCTCGAACGCCATGGGGATCATCATGACCGGCATGGGCGACGACGGCGCGCGCGGCATGCTGGAAATGCACCAGGCCGGCGCCTACACGGTGGCGCAGGACGAGGCGAGTTCCGTTGTTTTCGGCATGCCGAAGGAGGCGATCGCCAAGGGCGGCGTCGACCGTATTCTGCCGCTCGATCAGATCGCTCGCGAAGTGCTGATGACGCAGCAGAAGTTTTAAGTCGGCTTCAACGGAACCGGCTTTTGATCATAGCCGTGCCGGGTTTCTATTCAGGCAAGATAGCCGCCGTCGATCGTCAGGCTGGCGCCGGTGACGAAGGCGGCCTCGGCACTGGCGAGATAGGCGGCGAGGCCGGCGATCTCACGGTCCTCACCCAGGCGGCCAAGCGCCATCAGCGGCTTGAGGCGCTCATGATCGTCCTCATTGGGGTTCATGTCGGTCGCCGTCGGGCCGGGCTGGATGTTGTTGACGGTGATGCCGCGTGGGCCGAGATCGCGGGCGAGGCCGCGGGTCATCGAGGCGATCGCGCCCTTCGTCATGCTGTAGACTGCGGAGGTCGGAAAGCCGCTGCGATCGGCGGTGACGCTGCCGATGGTGATGATGCGGCCGCCTTCCTTCATATGTCTTGCCGCTGCCTGGATGCCGACGAAGGCAGCGCGGACATTAACGGCGAACATCCGGTCGAAATCTTCGAGCGAATAGTCGTCGAGCGGGTTGAGGATGAGAATCCCGGCATTGCTCACGAGAATGTCGAGACCGCCGAAGGTCTCGGCTGTAAGCACGACGGCATCCTGTACGGCTTTCGCATCGGCACTGTCGGCCCGGATCGCCAGCGCCCTGCCGCCGGCAGCCTCCAGCTCGGCGACGATCGCCTTCGCCTTGTGCTCCGAACTGGAATAGGTGAAGGCGACCGCGGCGCCATCAGCGGCGAGCCTTCGGACGATGGCGGCACCGATGCCGCGCGAGCCGCCGGTAACGAGGGCGATCTTGGTGGAAAGAGGTTGAGGCATGCGGATTTCCTTCTGTTTTTTTGGATCGATCAGTCTAGAATTACTCATGGAAAAATCAGCTCGGAGTTGTTCTCGTCAGCGGAGGCTTCTGATTGCCATGCGTGCGATAGCGCGGAGCGTCGCGGGTGGGGCGCCGTTTCGGGCGCTGACTTTCATGCCCGACAAGGCAGCGCCGAGAAACCGAATGGCGTCGGCGATATCGATATCTGTTGCGAGTTCTCCGGTCCTGCGAGCCTCCCCGAGAAGGCTCTCGATCGCCGCGTGAAGCGCGTGGCCGGCGCTGTCGGTAAGAGCTGCGACCTCGGCATCGGTGCGGCCGAATTCACAGATGGCGCTGACACCGAGGCAGCCGCGCCGCGCCTCGGCAGCGGGACGTGAGGCGAAAGCGAGGAGAGCGCCTTCCAGCGCCTCGATCGGCCGGCCTTCGCGGCGAAGATCGGCGATGATCTTGTCGATGCTCTCTATATTGTAGCGCTTCAGCGCTTCCAGATAGAGACCGCGCTTGTCGCCGAAGGTGTCGTACATGCTTTGCCGGCTGATCTTCATCGCCGTCAGCAATTCCTCGGTCGAGGTGCCTTCATAGCCGTGCTCGGAAAATACGCCGATGGCGGCATGAAGGGCGGTGTCGCGATCGAATTCCTTGTGTCGTGCCATGACGAGGCTTCTACTCTTATTGGACTGATCTGTCCAGAATAAAATTAATGGTTTCCGGCACCGCAGGGCAGCCATGCACGCCTCCCCTTGAAATTTCCCTGATTTTGTGGTCTTGAGGCCGCCAATCTTTGCAGCGCTGCCTGTCATGCATGTTCAGGGACACTTCCCGCCCCTGGCAGCGCGCGCGCCCCGTATCAGTCCCAAGGAAAAATGCGCCGATGGCCCGTTCAGCTCTTCTCAATGTCATGGTTCAGGCTGCCCTCAAGGCAGGAAAGTCGCTGGGACGTGATTTCGGCGAAGTGCAGAACCTGCAAGTTTCCGTGAAGGGACCGGGCGATTTCGTTTCCACCGCCGACCGCAAGGCCGAAAAGATCGTCAGGGAAGAGCTGCTCAAGGCGCGTCCGACCTATGGCTTCCTCGGCGAGGAAAGCGAGGAAATCACGGGCACCGACGGCGCGCATCGCTGGATCGTCGACCCGCTCGACGGCACGACGAACTTTTTGCACGGCATCCCGGCCTTCGCGGTCTCGATCGCGCTCGAACGCAATGGCGAGATCGTTGCCGCCGTCGTCTTCAATCCGGCGACCGACGAACTCTATACCGCCGAGCGTGGCGGCGGCGCCTTTCTCAACGACCGGCGCCTGCGCGTCGCTGCGCGCCGGGCGCTGTCGGATTGCGTTATCGGCTGTGGCGTGCCGGCGCTTGGCAAGCGCAATCACGGCAAGTTCCTGGTCGAGCTTCGCCACGTGATGGGCGAAGTGGCGGGCATCCGGCGCCTGGGCTCGCCGACCCTCGATCTTGCCTATGTCGCGGCCGGGCGTTTCGACGGTTTCTGGGAGGTGGAGCTTGCGCCGTGGGACATGGCGGCCGGCATTCTGCTCATCCGCGAAGCCGGCGGTTTCGCCACCGACTGGGATGGTGGCGCAACGATGCTGGAGAGCGGCACAATCGTCGCCGGCAATGAGATTATCCACAAGGCGCTGATCGAAGTCGTCAAGCGGCCGGTTCCCGCCAAGTGACCGAACGAAAATCTGGCTGTTGTAAAGTCACGGTTTTCTCCCGGGCATACTTCAATTCGGCACAATGTTGTTCTAGTCTCCGCCAGCAGGGAATCCGGAGGCTGCGTAACCTATGGAAAATGTGAATGTGGCGGAGATCGGCTCCACCGAAAAGACGGCGGGCATTTATGCCAACAGGCTTTCGAGCCCCATGCCCTTCCTCTGGACGATGCTGCTTTTCCTCGTCATCGTCGGTTTTATCGCCGCCATCCTCTTCCGGCAGACGCAAACCGCCTTCATGCACAATCCGGGCCTCAACGGCCTGATCGTCGGCGTTCTCGCGGTCGGAATCATCCTTGTTTTCAACCACGTACTGGCGCTTCGCCCCGAGGTGCGCTGGTTTAATTCGTTCCGCGCCGCCGGCAGCGTCGACAAGGTCAACCGCAATCCGCGGCTGCTTGCGCCGATGCGGGCGCTGCTCGGCAGCCGCAAGTCCGCAGTGTCGCTGTCGACGACGGCGCTGCGCTCGATCCTCGATTCGATTGCCAGCCGCCTCGACGAATCGCGCGACGTTTCACGCTACCTGATCGGCCTCTTGGTCTTCCTCGGCCTGCTCGGCACCTTCTGGGGCCTCATCGGCACGATCGGTTCGATCAGCATTGTCATCCAGTCGCTCGATGCCGGCTCGAACGGCACCGGGGACGTGCTCTCGGCGCTAAAGGAAGGGCTTTCCACGCCGCTTTCGGGCATGGGCCAGGCCTTCTCCTCCTCGCTGCTCGGCCTTTCCGGTTCGCTCATTCTCGGCTTCCTCGACCTGCAGGCTGGCCGCGCGCAAAACCGCTTCTATATGGAGCTGGAAAACTGGCTCTCCTCGGTCACGGATGTCGGCTCCGATCATCTTGCCCCGGCTCTCGACGCCGTTTCCGGCGCTTCGTCGGACGACATGCGCGCGCTCTCCGATTATCTGCGCAAGGTCTCTGAAGAGGGTGGTGCCGGCAGCCAGCGCTCCGTCGCCGCCATGGCAAGCCTTGCCGAAGGCATTCAGGGCCTCGTCAAGAACATGCGCAACGAGCAGCAGATGCTGCGCGACTGGATCGAGGCGCAGCAGGACGAGGCCAAGGCGATGCGTCGCACGCTCGACCGGCTTGCCGAACGCATCGGCGTGCAGGAGCGCGGCGGCGAGAGGGGCGAGCGCTTGCGCGACCGCGCCAGCCAGGCAGAAAAGAGCGAGGGCAAGTAAGCCATGGCTCTTGCCCGCAACCGGCGCCGCGAACGCTCGGTGGATTACTGGCCGGGTTTCGTCGACGCGCTGTCGACGCTGCTCATTTCCATCATGTTCCTGCTGACGGTCTTTGTCGTCGGGCAATTCATCCTCAGCCGCGAGATTAGCGGACGCGATGAGGTGCTCAATCGTCTCAACAGTCAGATCAACGAGCTGACGCAGCTTCTTGCGCTTGAAAAGGGCAGCAATCAGGATCTCCAGGATTCGGTCGCCAATCTGCAGGCCTCGCTTGCCAGCGCCGAAGGTGACCGGTCGCGGCTGCAGGCGCTGCTGAATGCCGGTTCGGGCGGTCAGGATGCGGCGCAAAAGCGGATCGGCTCGATGACGCAGGAGCTCGACGAGCAGAAGCAGGTGAGCGAGCGGGCGCTCAGCCAGGTCGAATTGCTGAACCAGCAGATCGCAGCGCTTCGCAGCCAGATTGCCGCCGTCGAAGCAGCTCTTCAGGCCTCGGAGGAGAAAGACCGGGTCTCGCAGACCAAGATCGCTGACCTTGGCAGCCGCCTCAACGTGGCGCTCGCCGCGCGCGTGCAGGAGTTGAACCGCTACCGTTCCGACTTCTTCGGCCGGTTGCGCGAGATCCTTTCGGACCGCGAGAATATCCGCATCGTCGGCGATCGGTTCGTCTTCCAGTCGGAAGTGCTGTTTCCCTCGGGCGGCGCCGATCTCAACCCGGAGGGGCAGACCGAGATGGCGAAGCTTGCTAGCGCCCTTCTCGATCTCGCCAAGGAAATTCCGCCCGAGATCAACTGGGTGCTGCGCGTCGATGGCCATACCGACAATGTGCCGCTTGGCGGAACGGGCCGCTATCGCGACAATTGGGAACTCTCCTCGGCGCGCGCGATTTCGGTCGTCAAGTTCCTGATCGCACAGGGCGTGCCGGCCGACCGGCTGGTTGCCGCCGGCTTCGGCGAATTCCAGCCGATCGCACCGGGCGATACGCCGGATGCGCGCTCTACCAACCGCCGCATCGAGCTGAAGCTGACCGAGAAGTGATTACAGCGCCGCGCGTCTTTCGGACGTGCAAAGGACGCTGTAACACTCTGAATTGCTGCATAATTGCTTAAATCGGCTCCGATTTAAGCAATTATGCAGTGGCCTCATATCGCCTGCCGCGCGTCCTTTAGCCGGCCGGTGAGAAAATCGCGCACGGCGGGGCTGTCGCTGAGGCCGATCGCTGTCATATAGGCATCGGCTGCCGCGGTATCATCGCCGGCCTGGGTCAGGAGAAAGGCACGCACCGCCCAGTAGGGCTGGTAGCTTGCGATGTCGCGCGGATCGAGCTTGTCGAGCTGCTCCAGGCCGGCAGCGGCGCTCAAGGCCCTGCCGATCACCGCAGCCTGGCTGACACGCGCACCCAGCATCGGCTTCATCATCACCAGCGCCGCATAGAGTGTCATCAGCGCCTGCCAGTCGGTCGTTCCCGACAGCCGGCGCGCTGCATGCACGGATTGGATCGCCGCTTGGCACTGGAAGGGGCCGAAACGGTCGAAGCCGCCGGCCTTGCGCAGCAGTGCATCCGCCTCGGCAATCATGATCGCGTTCCACGCGGCCGCGTCCTGCTCATCCAGCGGCACATATCGGCCGTGATCGTCACGCCGGGCGCTGCGGCGGGCTTCGCAGTGGAGCATCAGCGATAGCAGGCCGATCGCTTCCGGTTCGTCCGGCAGCACCGTCAGAAGCGCACGGCCGAGCCAGATCGCCTCGCCGGCGAGCGAATGGCGTTCGTTCTCCCCATCAAGACCGTCCCAGCCGAGACCGTAAGCCGCGTAGATCGCCGAAAGCACCGCGGCGAGCCGCCCGGGCAAGGCGGGGCGAGGCGGGACGGCGAAGGGAATGCCGGCATCGCGGATCTTCACCTTGGCCCGCACCAGCCGCTGGCTCATCGCCTCCGGTGAGACGACGAACGATCGGGCGATGGTCTTTGCCTCGATGCCGAGAACGGTCTGCAGCATCAGCGCCGTATGCACGAAGCTGTCGATGGCGGGATGAGTGCAGGCGAAGAGCAGCTTCAGCCGCTCATCGGGAAAGACGGCACTGCCGGCCTCGTTCATGCGTTCTTCCGCCTCCTCGAAGGCGACCGATATCGTTGTTTGCGCATTGGCCTCGACGATGCGGTGGCGGGCCGCCTGCATGAGGTTGCGGCGGGCAGCCACCAGCAGCCAGCCTTCCGGATTGCCGGGAATGCCGCGCTCCGGCCAGACGCGAAGCGCCGAAGCCAGCGCTTCCGACAATGCATCTTCTGCCGCCGGCACGTCGCGCGAGCGGGCGGCGAGAAAGGCGATCAGTTTGCCGTAGGACTGACGCGCCACCTTTTCGGCAGCGCGTCCGGCATCGGGCGGCATGACCACCTCACATCTGCAGGCGCGGGCGCACCTCGACCGAACCCTTGTCGGAGATCGGAACCCGGGTTGCCCATTCGAGCGCGGTGTCCATGTCGGGGACGTCGATCAGATAGAAGCCGCCGAGCTGTTCCTTGCCGTCCGGATAGGGGCCGTCCTGCACATCGTGGTCCTCGCCTTTGCGGCGCACGATCGTGCCGGTTTCCGGGCCCGTCAGCCCGGCGCCGCCAGTCATGATCCCTGCCTGGGCGAGCGCCTGGCTGTAGGCGACCCAGCCGTTGCGATAGGTGGGATCGCCACGGCGAGCGAAGTCCTCGGGGGCTTCGCGAATGATGAGAGCATATTGCATGGAAAACTCCTGATCTCGTTGTTGCGTTGATCCGGGCGTGCCGATAGCGGGGATCGAGATCCCGAAAACCGTAAAGCCCGGCGGAGCGGCATGGCCGTTCCGAAACAATGAGGCGCGGCCACCGGTCGTTTCGACATGGTTTTCAAAAAAATATGCGTAAAAGAAAAATGGCGCCGAAAATCGCAAGCGGGCCGGGCTCAAGGGCGCCGGCGCTGCTCAAGGGCGCGAAAGGGCAGGGCGGCAATCACGCCGCCGCTGCCGGTCTGCTCAGGACTCGGCCTTCGTCTGATCGACGATCTCGGCGCTTGGCGTGTTCTTCTTGATGGATTCGATGGCACTCATGGCGGACGCCTTCGCCTTGTAGCCCTCGGAGGAGAACATGGCTTCCCCGTTCGATGCTTTGAAGCGGAAGCGGAACTCCCCGCCCTTATCCTTATAGACTTCGAATTTATACATAGATGTCTCCCGAAATCCCAAAACGCTGAATTGCAACCATCAGCTTAGCGGAGGCTAGATCAAAATGGCGAGCTTTTCCACTGCCTTAATCAGGATTGGGTTGCTTAGCGTCCAATTGTCACCGTTTCCATTGGGCGCAAGCGAATGAGGGCGCCGGCGCCTATGCCCCGAGAACAGGATGATTTCAGGCCGGGTCGGCCTAAAATCCGAATCCTGTTCTCAATTGAAGAGTAGAGCATGATGTCATCCGAAAACTGCTCACGCCTTTCGGCATCATGCTTTGGCATCACTCCATCTGGATATTTGCGCCCTTGACGACCGGTCCCCATTTGGCGAGTTCGGCCTTCACATGGGCGGCGAGTTCCTCCGGCGTCGAGCCGACGATGGTGGCGCTGAATTCTTTCATCCGTTCCGCGACGGCGGGGTCGGCGAGCGCCTTTTTAGCCGAGGCGTTGAGGCGCGTCACGACCTCGCTCGGCGTCTTGGCCGGGGCGAAAAGCGCGTTCCAGGTGTAGGTCTCGTAACCTGGAATGCCTGACTCGGCGACGGTCGGCACGTCGGGGAAGGAGGGCGCGCGCTCGGCCGTGGTCACCGCCAGCGCCCGCAGAGTGCCGGCCTTGATGTGGCTCGACGAGGAGGGCAGGTTGTCGAACATGATCGGCACCTGGTTGCCGATGACGTCGTTCAATGCCGGACCAGCACCCTTATAGGGGATGTGCTGCATGCTGACGCCGGCCATGGACTTGAAGAGTTCGCCGGAAAGATGCAAAGGCGTGCCGTTGCCCGATGAGGCGTAGCTGTATTTGTCGGGCTCGGCCTTCAGCCGGGCGACCAGTTCCTGCACGGTCTTTGCCGGCAGTTCCGGATTGACGACCAGCACATTCGGCACGACGACGAGCAGCGAGATCGGTGCGAAATCCTTTTCGGCGTCATATGGCGTCGATTTCAGGATGAGCGGATTGAGGGCGTGGGTCGCGACCGTGCCCATCAGGATGGTGTAGCCGTCCGGTTCGGCGCGGGCGACGTTACCGGCGCCGAGATTGCCGCCGGCGCCGGCGACGTTCTGGACGATCACCTGTTGGCCGAGATCCTCCGACATCTTCTGCGCGACGATGCGGGCGACGACATCGGTCGAGCCGCCGGCCGCGAAGGGCACGACCATGGTGATCGCGCGATCGGGAAAATCCGCAGCGGTGGCAGAGGCGCCGACGGCAATGGCCGCAAGCATACCGAAACCGAGCGCAAGGCCCGTACGTCGCGTCATATCGGAAAGCGCCATTCCTATCTCCTCCCAAGGATTTCAGCAGCAATATCCCCACCCGGGGAATGAAGAGCTTAGGGCAGGACGCGCGAAAGACAACCGCAGAGAAGCGCGGCGAGTTCAAACTTTAGTCGCTGTTGGCGGGAGAAGTGCGCGACGGCTATTTCGCGGCAGCGAGCACATCCTCGTTGGCGGCGTCGAATTGCAGCCGCGCCAGCCGCGCATAGATGCCGCCGTGGCGGATCAGGCTCTGATGCGTGCCCTCTTCGACGACGCGGCCCTGATCCATGACGAGGATACGGTCGGCCTTCAGCACCGTTGCCAGGCGATGGGCGATGACGAGCGTCGTGCGGCCGTCCACCAGACCGTCAAGCGCCTTCTGCACCAGCGTCTCGCTTTCGGCGTCAAGCGCGGAGGTTGCCTCGTCAAGCAGCAGCACGGGCGCGTTCTTCAGGATGGCGCGGGCAATGGCGATGCGTTGGCGCTGGCCGCCGGAGAGCGTGATGCCGCGTTCGCCGACCTCGGTCTCGTAGCCCTGGTCCAGCCGGGCGATGAATTCGTCGGCCTGCGCGGCAAGAGCTGCGGCGCGGACCTCGTCACGCGAGGCGCCGGGACGGCCGAAGGCGATGTTGTCATGGATCGAGGCGGCAAAGATGGTGACGTCCTGCGGCACGATGGCGATGCGCTGGCGCAGCTCATCAGGCGTTGTCAGCTGCGCGTCGACACCGTCGATCTTCACGCCGCCCTGCTGCGGATCGTAGAAGCGCAGCAGCAGCGAGAATACGGTGCTCTTGCCGGCACCGGAAGGGCCGACGATGGCGACGGTCTCACCTGGCGTGATCGCGAAGCTTAAGCCATGCAGCGCCGATTTGCCGGGGCGCGAGGGATAGGCAAAATGCACGCCGGAAAATTCGACACGGCCGCGGCTGGGCGACGGAAGCGGCTCAGGGCTGGCGGGGGCTGCGATCGGCGAGACCTCGTCGAGAAGCTCGGTCAGCCGGTCTGCGGCACCGGCTGCCTGCGAGAGTTCACCCCAGACCTCCGACAGCGCGCCCAGCGAACCGGCGGAGATGACGGCATAGAGCAGGAACTGGCCGAGCGTGCCGGCAGAAAGCGTGCCGGCAAGCACGCTATGGGCGCCGACCCAGAGCACGGCGACGACGCTGCCGAAGATCAGCGTGATGGCGATCCCGGTTAGCAGCGCGCGGGAGCGGATGGCGGCGCGGGCCGCCTCGTAGGCGGACTCGACGGCGGTGCCGTAACGCGTCGCTGCGGCATCCTCGCCGTTGAAGGCCTGGACGGTGCGGGTTGCGCCAATCGTCTCGTTGGCGAAGGCGGAGGCATGGGCCAGCGTATCCTGGGCGGCGCGCGAGCGCTTGCGCACCGAGCGGCCGAAGGCGACGAGCGGGAAGACGATCAGCGGGATCGCTCCGATGACGAGGCTCGAAAGCTTCGGCGAGGTGACGATCATCATGCCCATGGCGCCGATACAGAGGATGAAGTTCCTGAGCGCCACCGAGGCGGTGGCGCCGACGGCGGACTTGATCTGCGTCGTATCGGCGGTCAGCCGCGAGACGATCTCGCCGGATTGGTTGACGTCGAAGAAGGAGGGCGACAGCCGGGTCACATGGGAAAAGACATCGCGGCGAAGATCGGCGACGATGCGCTCGCCGATCGTGATGACGAAATAATAGCGCAGTGCGCTGGCTGCCGCGAGCACGATGGCCATGACCATCAGCATGGCGAAGTAGCTGTTGATGAAGCGGCCGTCGGACTGGGTGAAGCCGTGATCAATCATGCGACGCACGGCGAGCGGCAGCGCCAGCGAGGTGATGGCGGCAAGCGCCAGCGACATCAGCGCACCAGCCACCAGGGCACGATAACGCATGACGTAGGGCGTCAGCCTGCCGAGCGATCGCAGCGATCGCGTCTTGTTTTCCTCAGCCCGTGCCTGCTCTGCCAAATCGTCTCCGATCGCCCGCAGGACCCGCGCAATGCGGCCTGTTGGCTCTTGTTATCTAGGCGTCCTTCATGTATAGGCACCGCATCCTAATGGGAAGCCGTAGCCATCCGACTGCGGCTTCATTTATTCAATCGGTTCGTTGGCCGCAACTGCATGCGGCAAATTGAACTCCGGTATCGCAGGAAGATTGTTATGAAGGCAGGCATCCATCCCGAATATCACATGATCAAGGTGGTCATGACCGATGGCACTGAGTACGAAACCCGCTCGACCTGGGGTTCGGAAGGCGCTGTCATGAACCTCGAAATCGATTCCAAGTCGCATCCGGCCTGGACCGGCGGCAACCAGCAGCTCATGGACCGCGGTGGCCGCGTCTCCAAGTTCAACAAGCGCTTCGGCGGCCTCGGCCTCTAATCGCTTTTGCTCGACGGAATTCGAAGAGCCCGGTTTCGCCGGGCTTTTTTGCGTTCGCAACGGCTTACAGCGCCGCGCGTCTTTTCGGACGCGCAAAGGACGTTCCAGGGATGCCGGTGTTCAGCGGCAAAAACAAAAACCGGCCGCGTAAGACGCAGCCGGTTTGTATTCGAATTCTTGCAAGTCCGGTCAGTTGTTGCCGAAGGCGGTCTGCAACAGGGAAAGCTGGGCCTGGACGCTGTTCTGATTATCATGAACGATCACCGCTTCGGACGGGCGGTAGATCTCGCGGTCGAGCAGGGCAATGCGGTTCTGCAAACGCAGCGAGCGTTCGACGAGGTCGCGGAAGGATTCCGGCAGGTCGCCCCAGCCGGGTGCGGCGCGGTCGACGTTGAAGCCGTCGAGGCGAACCTTGTTCTTTTCAGCCAGCACCTGATCGCGAGACATTTCGCCATTGTTGACGGCGCGCTGCAACAGCAGCCAGGAGGCCATCTGCATCAGGCGGGTGGTGAGACGCATCGATTCCGCCGCGTAGAGAACCGAGGCCATCCGCGGCAGAACCTTGGAGGCGGCGCGGCCCTGACCGTCGAGATAGGCGGCAGTCTCTTCGACCAGCGACATGCCTTCCGCATAAAGTGCCTTGAACTGCGAGGATGCAGCGGCGCGGCCTGCAAAACTGATCGTGTTCAATCCAACTTCCGACATCGCAATAGTCCCTGTTCGCACGCAGCTACATATAGTCAGGTAACGCCGGCACCGACGGAAAAGTTTCCAGGCCCGGTCTTTATGACTTTAAGATGGTATCATTAGCCCAAATGCGCAAGCCGTTTCTTAAGAAAGGGTTAATCTCCACAGTTTCGTGGAAGTGCGCCGGCCATAGGAAAAAGAAGAGCCGCAAACGCGGCTCTCAAGGTAAAACAGGGAGAAAAATCAGACCAATTCACCGCTTGGAAAACTGTCTGAGATCCAGAGGAAATCCGGATGAATACAGTAATACCTTATAAAGCTTAATATTTTATTAACATTGTGCCGGATTAAGACTTGAGGCGGGCTATTTCATCCGCCTATAGCCTTGTTTTTGGGGGTTTTTATCGGATCACGAGCGGAAGAAGCTTTCCGCCGCCTGCCGCCCGGAGGCCTTGCGGGCGGCCTCGGCCTCGAGACGGGCGATCTCCGTCTTGAGCAATTCCACCCGCGCCTTCAATTCGTCGACCGAAAGCATGGAGAGATCGGCGCCGATCTCATGGGCGACTTTCTTCTGCGGCCGGTCATCATCGATGAAGCTCATGGTTCGTCCTCCGTTCGCTGCCTAACCAAACTTTACAGCAGGATCGTCGCTTTCGGGAGACTTTCCGGTTTCGGGAGGTTTGCCGGCGCCGCGATCAGCAAGCGACATGCTTTGCGGTGTCAGGATCGCCGAGGTGCCGGTCGGGATCGTCGTGTAGGCGTCGCGGTCGCTGGCGGGGACCGCGGCGCGGATGCGGCTCCTGATGATGGCATAAACGGTGATCAGCACATGGGCGATGGCGGTAACGAGGAAAAGTG
>NZ_VSZV01000252.1:0-18311 GCF_008919455.1 Rhizobium sp. PEPV16 | reverse complement strand
AGCTGACACTTGCCACCGACGGGCTGTCGACCCCTTGGGCCGGCATATCCGCGCCGGAAAACGGCGTCGAATGCGAGCTTTTCATGGAATTCGACGCCGCGACACTGGATGCGGCCGGGATCGAAAACTGGGCGAACCTGTTGATCAACATCGGAGACCTCGTGGCAGACGGTTATCGCGTCGCCCGCGATGTCGAAAAGCACGGCGCCATCCTGTTCTGCCGGTTGACCGAGGATTACCGCCCGATGACCCGCATCACGCTGAGCCGCGACCCCGAGCGCATCGACGGCCTGCCTTTCGGCTCCGTGCCGCTGATCCGGGCAACGCCGATCGCGGAAACCGAAATCGAAGGGCAGGATCTTTCCGACGACTGGGGCGCTGCGGCCGCCCGCAACGCCCTGGCCAAACGCGGCATGAGGATTGATTGATGTCGCCGAGGCCGGAAGATTGCCGTCCGGCCGGCGCGGTCCTGCGCTATTCCTGGATGTCGGGTTCGACGACCCTGGCGAGGTTTCGCAGCGACTCCTGCCAGCCGAGATAACAAGCCTCGGGCGGAATGACGTCAGGCACGCCTGCCTGCACGATATCCACCTCGGTGCCGACCGAAACCTTCTTCAGCGTCACGGTGACTTCCATTTCGCCGGGCAGGTTGGGGTCCTCGAATTTGTCGGTGTAGCGCAAGCGTTCGCCGGGGACGAGCTCGAGATATTCGCCGCCGAAGGCGTGGCTATTGCCCGTCGTAAAGTTGCGGAAGGACATTCTGAAGGTGCCGCCGACAACCGGCTCCGAATGATGCACGGTGCAGAGGAAGCCGTTCGGCGGAAGCCACTTGGCAAGCGCGTCCGCCTCCAGGAATGCGCGATAGACTTTCTCCGGGCTGGTCGCCAGAACGCGGTGCAGGCGTATGGTACTCGGCATGGTCATGATCCTTTTGAATGGACGGAATGGACGAACCTAGGACGGGTAAGGCTTGGCCGATCCGACACCGGATCGAACTTTTCTTCAAGAAAAATTGCTTAAAGCATGTCGCGCAAAAGTGTGCCGCGGTCTTGCGACAACGATATGCGTGGAAACAAAGACCTAAAGCGCAAGGAGCGAATCTGAAAGATTGTGACGCGCTTTAGGGGTATTGCCGCTCAACCAGGCATGCCATCGAACTGCGGAAGATCGAGCGGCCTTGCCCAGGCCAGCCGGCGCTTGATGAACATTTCGACCCCCGGCTTGATCAGTTCGGGCCGGTCCAGGCTGCCGAGCGTCACGAAGACGAGGCCCGGGAAGCTCTCCAGGTTGCTGCTGAACAATCGGGCGCCGCAATCGGGGCAAAAGTTGCGGTCGAGCCCCTTGCCTGAATCGGCGATGTAATGAAACGCCTTCGGACCGCCGCTGATCACGGTGAAATCTTCCTGCGGCACGTCGAAGAACGTGGCGGCCTCGCCGCCCGTCGCCCTCTTGCAGTCCAGACAATGGCAGTTGGCGACAAAGTTCGGGTCGGTGTCGAAGGCAAATCTCACTGCGCCGCAGGCGCATTGCCCGTATATTTCCTGGTCATCTTACGTGCCTCCTACCCCGTGTTCGAACGTTTGCTATTGGCTCTGGCTCGCCGCCGTGCGCAGACGTCGTCGAGACGCGCCTTCGGCCGGGGTTGGCACAAGCCGAATGAGGAAATCTCGACCTCCCCGGGAGCAATCGTTCCCAAGGGCTGAAGCGCTTAAGCCGCGGCCTGCTTTCTCAAGGCATCAAGCAGCGTTCGGGCGCCCTGCCTTGATGAGGCGGGGTTTTGGCCGGTGATCAGCAGGCCATCCTGGACGACATGCACGCCCCAATCCGCCGTCTTCGAAAACTTTGCGCCCTGCTCTTTCAGCACGTCCTCGAGCAGGTAAGGAACGACTTCGACCAGGTGCATGGCCTCTTCTTCGGAATCGCTGAACCCGGTGACTGCCCGGCCCTTGGCTATAGGCTTTCCATCCGGCGCCTTCACATTCGTCAGGATTCCCGGTGCGTGGCAGACGAGTGCCACAGGTTTTCCCGCCGCGAGCATATCCTCGATGAGCGACAGCGCATTGCGGTCGTTCGTCAGGTCCCAGAGTGGGCCGTGCCCACCGGGGAAGAACACGCTGTCATAGTCCGCCTGCTTGATTTCGGACAGCCTCAGGGTGTTGGCGAGCGCAGCCGTTGCCGCCTGGTCTCGCTCGAACCGTCGCGTGTCTTCCGTCTGGAATGCTGGCTCATTGCTCTTCGGATCGAGCGGAGGCTGGCCGCCTTTCGGCGAAGCGAGCGTGATCTCGACCCCGGCGCCACGGAAAACAAAGTAAGGGGCGGCGAGCTCCTCGAGCCAGAAGCCCGTCTTCCTGCCGGTGTTTCCCAGTTGATCATGCGATGTGAGAACCATGAGAATTTTCATTGCTCAGCTCCTTCCAGCCGGCCGGCGGACAACGCCGTCGGCACCCGGATTTACGGTGAAATACTGCCTGCAGATCTCATGCTGAAACGGGAAGGGAGATAGAGCGGCTGCGCTGCGAAACAAGCTCTCCCGCGCGGTGTTTGCTGGAATTGCTTTCGCCGAAGCCGAACCAGACAAACGGAGGTCGCCCGCGACATCCGTTCCCTCGGCTGAGCCGACAGACGTCTCAAGGGCATTTGAAAAGCCTGACCGGCTTTCCGATGCAACGGTGGCCGCATCACAGTTCAACTGGCTGGTGATGGCCGATCCCGTCAACCGGGTGATGATGCTGGGCGATGAGGCCATTCCGACGAAGCAGGAGATTCACCGCCACGCCGAGGCGGCCGTCGCCACGTTCCTGGCGGCATTTCTGCATCCAGATAAGCGATAACGCCACCGAAGGTCCGGGTATCACAGCGGCAATGACTTGAATTTTCCGCACGTGCCAACAGGCCGGCGGTCACAAAGCCGCCGCTCAATCGTCAGCAAATCGCCCCGTTACCGCCGCATCGTGCCCTCTTAAAGGTTCCATCGTCGCGACCTCGCCAGGCCTTTGAGGGCTGAGCGATCGACCGAGGCGGTCTTGCTGCCGATCAAATCATGCACTTGAAGAGGAACGAATATGAACACTCGCTACACATCTGTCGCAACACTGAGCGCGGCAGTCTTCACTCTGCTTGCTTTCAGCCCGGCATCCGCCGTCGACATGGCCCAGGCGCAACAGCAGCCGGCACAAGCGCAGCCCCCGGCACAGGCGCAGCCGCCGATGCAGGGACAGCCCGGCGGCAGCGGTGCGGCCGCCCCCGTCAGCGATCAGAAAATCGAAGCCTTCGCCGTTGCCTATCTGCAGGTCGACAAGGTGAGACAGGAATATTCGGCCAAGATCGGCGCGACCAAGGACGAGGCTGCCAAGCAACAGCTGCAGGAGGAGGCCAAGAAGCAGATGGTCGATACCGTCCAAGCTTCTCCCGACATCTCCGTCGAAGAGTACTCGTCGATCCTGACGGCGGCGCAGAGCGACCCGGCTCTGGCCAAGAAGGTACTGGAAAAGATCGGCACGCCGCCGCCGGGCCAGCAGCAGCCACAGCAGGGCCAGCAGCAGCCACAGCAGGGCCAGCAGCAGCCGCAGCAATAGGCTGCGCGCTGCGCTTAAGTCGCCACGAATAGGCAGCGGATGTCTTGTCGTTCGCGCCGGCAGCAGTGCCCGCCATTTGCCGGGCCCTGCTTTCCACCTAAATCTGAATCCTGTTCTACATTGTATAGCTAGAGCATGATGTCGTCCGAAAACCGCTCACACTTTTCGGCATCATGCTCTGGTTCAGTATTGCGACCCGCTCTTATTGTTCAGGTCGTGCCGTTCGGTGCCCGTCAGCGGCGGGTTGAAGATGCTGACGAGAACGAGATCCTGATCCTTGCCGCCGCGCAGATAATGCCGGTCGTGCTTGTCGAGCACGTAGATATCACCGGCGCGAATCGGAAAGACATTGCCGTCCATATCCTCCACTTCGCCCTCGCCCTTGATGCAATAGCATGCCTCCAGGTGATTGCGGTATTGAAGCAAGGCCTCGCTGTTGGCGCGAACGACGGTATGGCACACCGTAAAGCCCATGCCGTCGTCTTTGGTCAGCAAGCGGTGGCTCGTGCCGTTGCCCCAGTCGACGAAACGCTCGGTGAGCTCCACCTCCTTCAGATTTCTGACGAACATCGTCGATACCCCGATAATTTATTGAAGATGCAGCGATGATACATTTTCATCGCTTACGACAATTAGCTATTGAAATGGCTGGAATTTTCAAATGATGATTCCTGCGTCATCTGTTAGGAAATTTTACACATGCAGTTGCCGCCGCTGAATGCCTTGCGCGCTTTCGAAGCCACGGCTCGCCTGATGAGCCTTTCGAAAGCGGGCGACGAGCTGCACGTCACCCATGCGGCGATCAGCCATCAGATCAAGCATCTGGAGACCTGGCTCGGCCGCAAGCTGTTGCAGAAGTCTGGCCGCGGTGTTGCGCTGACCGCGGCCGGCAGCGAATATTACCGGGCCGTCTCCGGATCGCTGGCGGCGATTGCGCATGCGACCGGCAACATGCGGCGCGATCACGACATGCGGGCCATCACCGTCGGCTGCATTCCTTCGATCGCATCTCGCTGGCTCGTCCCGGCCCTGCCCTCCTTCCAGGACAGCGACCCCGATCTCGACGTCAGGATCGTCTATGCGCGCGCCGAAGAACGCTTCGAAGACGAGAGCCTGGACGTGCTGATCACCTTGGGCGAGGATCTGAGTGGCGGCAGGGAAAGCCGCCTGCTCTTCTCCCGCCGCAACCAGCCCGTCGCCAGTCGCCATTACCTTGCCAAACGCAACTGGACGATCGACGACGTCTCGCTCGCCGGCGCCGACCTGCTGCACGACGAATCCGTCGACGGCTGGAAGGAATGGTTCCGCAAGGCCGGCCAGAAAGCGCCGGAGCCGCTTCGAGGCCCGATATTCCAGGATTTCAACATGCTGGCGACGGCCGTGATCGCCGGCCACGGCGTGGCGCTCTGCCCCGTCGAGGTGTTCCGCCGGGAGATCGAACGCGGCGATCTGTTGGTGCTTTCCGGCATCGCGACGGCAGAGAGCCAGGGCTACTACGTCATATCGAACTGCTGGGCGAAAAGGCCGGTCCGCCGCTTTATCGACTGGTTCATGACGGAGTGCGGATCGGGCGCGTGAGATCCCCTGCCCGCAGCTCATCGAAGGGTCGCCGCCGAGACGATGGATGCAAAATGGGTCGCGCTAATAAAGACGTGGCATAAGCCCATCCGTGAGCGAGTTGGGCAGAAGTTGGGGATTGTTAATCAGAAATGCCTAATGTAGATCTTGGCGTGCACAAGTTGTGCAGGAGCTGATTTGCTACAATATCTGGTTATGACATGCGACCGGAGAGGGCCTCGGACATGCGGAAAATTCGTGCGGACCCCTCGGCGCTCGGACAAACAGAGGCAAAAGCTTCGAGCTCGATCGACCGGCTTTTGTTCTTTGATCGCGATTTCAATCCCGTCGAGAATCTGCTGGGCAATGAGCTGCCTGCAACTGTCAAACCAGCAGCGTCGTTTTGGGAGCATTTTCCGGAATTGGACAAATCGGCGATTACACTCGCTCTCCGTTCATTGGGTGACAGTGCCCAGCCTTTGCGAATATCGGGCGATCTTGGCACGCCAGCGTCGCACGGACTGACGATCTATCAGATCGGAGATCTGTTTGCCGTGGTTCGGTCCGAGGAATCTATCGACGATGAGCGCGCAACCCTTTTGCATCTGGCCACCCACGATCCGCTAACCGGACTGCCGAACCGACGCCAGTTCAGCGAGGACCTCGCTGTATTGCTACGGGAGACCGCAGGCTCGAACGAGACTCTGTCCCTGATGCAACTCGATCTTGACGATTTCAAACCCGTCAACGACACGCTTGGGCATCCGGCCGGCGACAAGCTTCTTCAGCTCGCTGCAAACCGCATTCAAGGGTGCCTTTCCAAGGACGACAGAGCCTATCGACTGGCGGGTGACGAATTCACCGTCATATCAAGGGGCCCAGGACATCCCGCCAAAGGACACCGGCTAGCAGAAGCCTTGGTTGATGCATTCAAAAATCCCTTCACGATAGATGGCATCGCGCTATTTGTCGGTGCCAGCATCGGCATATCTGCTGCTCCACCGGACGGTACAACTCCGGAGCAGCTGATGAAGGCGTCCGACGTCGCACTCTACGCCGCGAAAAAGGACGGGCGCGGTCGCGCAAGACCGTTTGATCCCTCAATGCTTGAGTTGCTGGAACAACGCGAACTGCTGCGCCGCAGCCTTCGCATGGCCCTGGTCCAAGAACAATTCTCTATTGAGTACCAACCCATCGCCGAGGGCGGCAGCATTGTCGGCTTCGAAGCATTGCTGAGATGGCACCATCCCCTCCTTGGAAAAATCCCGCCAACGGCATTTATTCCGATGGCCGAGGCCGATGGAATGATGCCGGAAATAGGTGCATGGGTTTTGGAGCAGGCGTGTCGCGAGGCAATGAAATGGCCGCAGAACTACATCGTCGCGGTCAATTTGTCCGCGGCTGAATTCTTGACAAGCGGCCTCACTGATCGGGTATCCCAAACGCTAGACTTGATCGGGTTGCCGCCAGACCGTCTGGAGCTTGAGATAACCGAAAGCGTGCTGCTTGAGCGGACCGTCAACAATATCGACACCCTGAATACTCTCAACGTGCTAGGGATACGAATCTCGCTTGATGATTTCGGGACCGAATATTCTTCGCTCAGCTATCTGAAGACATTCCCTTTCGACACGATCAAAATCGACAAATACTTTATCACCGACCTCGAAAGCGATCTGAAAGGCCAGGCAATCGTCCGCTGCATCGTTAACCTCGCACATGACCTCGACATGCAGGTGACAGCCGAAGGGGTTGAGACGCCGGGTCAGGCGGAATGGTTGCGCAGTGTGGGCTGCGACAGACTTCAAGGCTATTTGATTAGCAGGCCGCTTCCGGTCCAGGCGATTGGCGAGTTCATCACCCGGGCGGAAGCATCCGTAAGCCCCGCGCTACCACAGTGAACAACCGATTTTCGCCGTGCCTTTAGAGATCGCAGCATCAACCTGACGCCCCAGGTAAAAGAAGGGAGGGTGTATTGGAACAGGAAGCAGCTAGCTTCGATGACCATGCATTTGCGCCGATGGTATCGCTGGAACTGAACGTTGCGATGTTCAAGTCCCGATGGCAGTTTTGCGACAAGATTACGGAATATCTCTCAGACATTCTCGGCCAAGGACACAGCGATCCCGCTCGATATTCCAATTTTCTTTCCGTCGCGACGAACGAGCTCATCGAACTTGCTTTCCGTTCGACGAGCGAGCCGGGAAGGATCAGTTTCAGTCTCTACCGGAATGCGACATTCAATCGGCTGAGAATTACGTTTCCGTGCGAGGAAGCATCTAGCCGAGAGCACACGAGTGCGAGAGCAAGCGAACACCAGCCTGTCCGCCGCGCCGGCTCTGGATACGTGGTGATGAAATCCGACGGGACGGTTTTACTTAGTGATTTGGCAGCAATATTCCGCGCCACGATCCGAATTGAGAAAGACGGCAGACAAGGGATTCAAATCATTGCGGATTTCCCCTCGACCGAGGACTTCCAATGAGCCTGCTTCCCCTACCCTTCACTGTTCATTTTGATCCGACAAATCAGGAGCTGTTGCTGTCTGGCAAGATGCGGCCTGAAAGCGCCGCTGAAATTGCCGATACCCTCAAGCTGGTGCAGCAAAGTTTGGAAAAATACAGCGGGGTCGTTTACGTCAATGTCAAACGTCTGACGCACATCAACATGACTGCCTTCGCGGCCCTGGCCGATATACTCGCGGCAAGTTGCCGGATCAGACCGGAACGGAAGATCGTCATCATTACGTCGAGCGTGGTGGCATGGTCGACGTCGTTATTCCAAACACTGGCGGCATCACAACTAAGCCTGTCGGTTGAAGTCTACGATTCGGCATTTTATCCGGGCCAGAGCTTTGTCGAGGATGAGACTTTCATTCCCATTCTGCGTACCCAGACGAAAATGACATGGAGGCACGAACGCGAACTGTTGCCTCGCCACGGCCTGCGCAGCGGTCTTGTCATCGCAGATATCTGTTGCGGAATTGGTGATTTCGCCGCCCTGGTTCAACGGGAATTTAAACCGGCACGCCTTGTCGCGCTGGATCATTCCGTGCGCAGCCTCGAATATGCTCGCAGGGTCGCTGCCGATTTCGATCTGCAGGGAATCGAGTACACGTATGGTGACGCGTCGCAAATGCTGCTGCGAGACAATCAATTCGACTTTGTCACCTGCCGACATTCACTGCAGATTTTCAACCGTCCCGAGATGCTGCTCAGGGAGCTTTACCGCATCTGTAAACCTGGCGGCCGCGTCTACATCACGAACGAAAAAAATTCGCATTGTCTGGGCGAGCCACATGCTGAATCCATAAAATGGACTTACGAGGAAGTCGCCAAACTGTTCAAGCACTTCGACATGGATGTCGAGATGGGGCCGAAAAGCCGCCATCTCCTCACCGACGCGGGTTTCGATAGCATCAAGGTCGATTGCTTTGTGGTCACGAACCTTGACGGGGATCCCCAAGACTTCGCAGACATCATCGAAGCTTGGGAAAATGTCTACGCGGGTGAGATGGCCGTTCGGCGGGGTGACTCATCGGATTTCATTCGCAGGTTCCGGCAGGGATTCAAAGATCATGTCTTTGCTGCTCTTCACCCCAAGGGTTATGCAGGCTGGCCGATCTGGGCAGCTTCCGGCCGAAAGCCACTGTGATGGACAGAAGCTCATCGAAAAGACCGGCAAGACTAGGTTCATTTCGGGCAAAGTTCATCTTGGTTGTCGGTGGAGCTGTCCTCTTTGATCTGCTGGTCAGCGGCGGACTAGCACTTTGGAATGTTCAGAGGCTGTCGCGCGACGCCACCCTCGAAGTCGGACAGGGTCTGGAAGCAGCAAGCCAGGAATACATCCGCACATATGCCGATTCCACCGCAGCCCAGGTGAGTTTGCTCCTGCGGCAGGTTCATAGCGACGTCGGCACCTTGGCAGGTGTGCTCCAGGCGCAAATCGACGATCCCGAGCGTAATTCCGATGTCGGCGCGGCGATCGCGCGCACATCGCCTGGCAGCGTCAGCCTTGTTTACGACGAGAAGGGAAAATGGTCTCAGAACCTGCCCGGCTCCGCTTCGGTTGTGAGCGTCTGGGGTTACTTGCTCGGACCTGACCATCGGCCGAAACCCGACATCCAGCGCGATCTAGAGACGAGCGCGGTTCTCGACATCGTTGCGCCGAGCCTGCTGCAGCACGGCGCTTCCAAGCTGCAAATGTACTACATCGGACCGAAAGAACGGCCAATCTTCAGGACGGCGCCCTACACCGACCAGGCTCAGACCTTCGATCGCCTTTATTCGGGGCACAACGAAGCCGATTTCTGGGACTTCTTTTTCCCCGGGCTTTACGAGTCCTGGCAGAGCTGGGCCAAGGACGCGAAAACGCGGCCGGTCGCCGACGATATCACGCAGACCGCTCCATATACCGATGCCATTACCGGAAAGCTGATCGTCAGTTTCTTTCATCCATTGTGGACAGCCGACCGGCAGGATGTCGCCGGGACGGCTGGCGCGGACATCACACTCGACCAGCTCGCGCAGATTGTTGAGAATGTGAAAGTGGCCCAGTCCGGCTTTGGATTTCTCGCAATGTCCGACGGAAACGTTGTGGCGATCAACAGCACAGGAGAAAAAACCCTCGGTCTGCGTTCTGCGAGCGATGCGAGCGGAGCCGGCGCCTTGACCGGCCTGGAGCGCTCCCTGAAGGGAAGCTCCCAGCCTGCCATCGCCAAACTGGCTCTTGACCGAGAACAGGGCATTCAGCACCTGCTGTTGCAGCAGGACGGCAACGAGGTCCCCTATATCGCTATCGTCAAGAAACTGCCGGCGACCAATCTCTGGGTCAGTGGCCCGGCTCGGCAAGAGGCGATGTTGCTGGGGGTGGTTGTGCCTGAACGAGAAATCCAGGCCTCCCTCTATGCGGCCCAAGCCAAAATTTCGGAAGCTACCAACCGGATTGTGCTCTACCAAATCCTGGCGATCCTAATGTCACTGCTTGTTGTGGCTATAGCAGTAATTGCGGCTTCGAAACGAATAACGAGCGGAATCAGTGCACTTGCAGATGCCGCCAAACGGATTCAGGCGAAGGATTATTCGGTCAGGGTGGCAATAACAAGCAAGGATGAGGTCGGCGAGGCTGGTGAAGCATTCAATCGGATGGCCGAACAGATCAGCTATCACACGGAAAATCTCGAGCAGCTTGTCGAAGAGCGAACAGCTCAAATCGAAGATGCAAAGGAAGAGATTTCGACCCTGAACGCACAGCTCCAGCGAGAAAATCGACGTCTCGGAACGGAACTCGCCGTCGCCGAGAGGATCCAGCTCATGGTTCTTCCGCTGCACCAGGAGCTTGAGGAATTTCAGGCCCTTGAGATCGCGGCCTATATGAGACCTGCAGAAGAAGTCGGCGGCGACTATTACGACGTATTGAAGAGCGGAAATCGGTTGAAGATTGGCATCGGCGACGTCACCGGACACGGGCTCGAAAGCGGCGTGCTGATGTTGATGGTTCAGTCCGTCGCCCGCGCCCTGCAGGAAGCAGGAAATACCGACGCAGTCAAATTTCTCACAGACCTGAACAGCGCCCTGTTTAAAAATATAGTGAGGACCAAAATCGATAAGCATCTCACTCTGGCGTTTCTTGACTACGACGGCAAAGAGATGATCCTGTCGGGACAACACGAGGAAGTTGTCGTCGTGCGGGCGAACGGCGAGGTCGAGCGCATAGACACCCTGGATCTGGGTATACCGATCGGGCTGGAAGCCGATATTTCTGCCTTCATTAAAACCCGGGAAATAACCTTCGAGACGGGCGACCTCATACTCCTGCATACGGACGGCGTAACAGAAGCCGAAAACGACGCTGGAGAACTCTTTGGCATCGAACGTCTGTGCCGCGAAGCACTGCGCTTGAAGGACCAGAGCGCTGAGAAAGTCGTCTCCGGAATTGTAGCGACATTAATGCTCTTCATCGGATCGCAGAAGATTTACGACGACATCACGCTTCTCGCAGTGCGACATAGGTGAGACATGACGCCAACGGTATATGGTATCGAATCTCTGGCGGGCATAAGCTTGGATTCAAGCACGCGTCTCACGTTAAGCGACGGACCGCTTCAGCTTGGATGGAAGCACTCAGGAATGACTTCCGATTTTATAGCGGAAGTCATGGCTCTGCGGTATTCACGTTCGAGAAAAGACTATGTGCAGGCGCATCATGACATCGGATATCTCAGCAATGAGCTGATCGAAAATGCCGTCAAGTTTCGACAGCCTGGGGAGATCCTCATTGAAGCCGGCATATTCGACGGTACTTTTTTAATAAGGGTCAAGAACACGATCGATGGCGTGACATCTTCTCGCTTTCAGCAACTGCTGCATCGCCTTCAATCGAGGGACCCCGGGGAACTTCTTCTTGAGCAAATCGAAACCAATGCCATATCGGCAGAAAGCGGTTCGGGCTTGGGATTGCTGACCCTTCTGAGCGATTACGATGCAAAAATGGCATGGGCATTCGAAGGGAACGATAACCAGCGTATCATACTGACGACGACTGCAGCCGTGGCGATGCCGCCCTCCTCCAATCTGTGAGCGAAGAATGGAAATCAGCGACGAAAACTTCCGCGTATGGGCTGAGAAAAACGAGGTCTATTTCGATGGCGTATTCCGGCTGGCGGGACCGGACGCCTATGCGCCCATTTACTCATTGATATCAGGATTGCTCCATGAGGGGCACAAACAGGTGACATTCAACCTGACGGGTCTCGAGTTCCTCAACTCCTCTGGCATAAATCTCCTGGCCAAGCTGACGATTGAAGCCAGAAAGATGGGCGACCTCCTGCTCGTCGTCAAAGGCACCAGCCAATATCCTTGGCAAGCGAAATCGCTGCCGAATCTCAAGAAGTTACACCCGCTTGTCGATTTGCGCCTGGCGTGACTCTCTATTGAATGCCATTTGACGCTCTCGCAAAACCCAGCGAGGCGTCCTGCATCAAGTCGACATGTTTTCGATAACAGGCCCGCGGCTCCCGGATCGGCGAGCTGTTTCCAGTTATGCCAAGGTATGGCCGAGATAGCTTACCGAAAATGGACTGCCAGCCTGGAATGTATCGTGCTCGCTCAGCAAGGCGTACCCAAGGTAATGAAACCGTCACCAACCCATGGAAAATGAATGGTGAGATGACGTCGACTTGATGGCAGGGAGCAGAAATGGGGTTAATGCCAGCAACGGGGCATGCGGTGTTTGGATATCCATTCAATCGGAAAGAGGTCCATTATGAGAGCTTTGTTGCTGTCCGTCACTTTGGTCCTGACGACGTCAACGTTCGCATTTGCAGATGATAACTGCGGCGATAAGACAAATCAGTCAGACATGAACATCTGCGCTGCTGAATCCCTGAAGAAGTCGGATGCGGAGATGAACAAGGTCTACAAGGAGATCGAAGGTCGGCTGAAGGATGATGCCGACACCACCAAGCTTCTCGTAGCGACCCAGAAGGCATGGATTGCATTCCGTGATGCCGAGTGCAATTTTCAAAGCTCGACCGTCCAGGGTGGCACCGCCTATCCGTTCGTCAACAGTTCGTGCCACGACGGCCTGACTCAAAGCCGCACGGAAGCGCTCAAGGTTTACCTGAAGTGCAATGACGGGGACCTGGACTGCCCGGTCCCGGGGGGAAATTAAACATCTGAAATATCGAAGTTACGCCTCGGCTCCTCGGTCTCCCGCCTTCCCGTCCCGTCGACCGTTCCGACCAGGAATCGTTAAGTATACGAAGCCGTCTAAGACCATTGCCGGGGCCGACATCGGACCTCGGTCCGATGTGCAACGCGCGATCACCGTCTAACCTCTCGTATCTGTTCAAGCCGTGCATCTGCACCGCGCTTGACCCGACTTGGAGGAAAACAATGCGGATAGCAACCCTAGCGTCCTTGGCCGCGCTTTCGCTGGCTCTTGCAGCAAGCCCGGCAACGATTGCCGGAATGGACATGACCGCACAAGCAAAGAGCGGTGGAAACGGTGGCGGCAACGGTGGCGGCAACGGTGGGGGCAATGGCGGCGGTCACGGCGGCAGTGGAAACAGCGGCAACCATGGCAGCAGCAGCCAAGGTAGCGGTTCAACCCATGGCAAATCGCAAGGCGCGAAAGGCAAGTCCACTGAGGCGGTAAGCAAGTCCAAGTCCGACAAGGCGGACGAGAAAAAAGTCAGCACCAAAGAAAAGAACCTGTCGGCGCAACTTGCGGGCCTGAACTCCTTGAAGCGAAACTACAAGGCGTTGATGCATACGTCGGACCCGCGCATGACCGCCATCGCCGCCTATGCCATGGCTTATGCCCAGTATGAGCTCGACAACGGAATCGAGCCTGCGGCCGATGACCCTCTGTTGGGGGATGAGGCGCTGGAGGACGCATTGGCTTCCGCAACGAAAACCGGTGAAGTCAGTCCCGCGGTTCTGAGCCAGGCCAAAACCATTCTCGGGGTTGGCGACGCAAACGGGAAGATCGATCAAATTCGCACCTCGCTGGAGAACGCCGCGCCGGCGACATCAGACGAATAGCCGCGAATTCAGGTGCGAGCAGTGTGGAGCTGACAAGTATAGCTCCGCACTAAATTACGAGAGCATTTCCGTTTTGTTTGAGTACGGGAATGCTCTTTTTTTGCATATTTTCGAACACAGACCGCTGCGCCAGCGAGCGAGGGGCGATAAGGACGCCTCCGCCAAGTCGCTGTTCTTTGGAGCCATCGACAGGCTTGTCGACTGGACGCGGTTCCGGTTGAACTTGTAAGCGGTGCGCCACCTGTAGCTGGACAAAGAATCCTGAATTCGGTGTGAAGGACCAGCAGCCTTGCTAGGCATGGCAACGATGCGCCGAAAGGAGACGTCGCAGGTCACTGATCACTGTTCACATCCTGTTTTTGACTTCGCCCATATCGGCGGGGTGACTGTCCCATGATCCGCTTGAACGCCGTGCTAAAGGCATGCTCAGACGAATATCCCAGCGACAGCGAAATTTCGGCCATTGTCTCCTCGCCCTGTACCAGTTTCGTTCCTGCCGACATCATTCTCCAGCGGGCAAGGTAGGAGATCGGCGTTTCGCCGACGCGCCTTCGAAAGTACTGGGCGAAGCTCGTGCGGGACATCCCCGCCTTACGGGCGAGCTCTTCCAGTGTCCAGGCGTGCGAAGGATCTGAATGCATCGCCTTTATGGATTGCGCAAGTCTGGGGTCCGCCAGCGCGGTGAACCAGCCCACCCCTCCCGGTGAACTCTCGAGGAACAGGCGCAGCGCCTGGGCAAGCATCATGTGAGAAAGGTTCTGCGCCACCTGAAATGCGCCGGGCCTCGCATCGCGCAGTTCCTCCATCATGAGTTCGATATAGAGTCGGAGCTTGGTCCTGTCTTGCGTCGACTCGACATGGATAAAGGGAGGCAATGCCTGAAGCATGACTTCCGCGTGTCGGCCATTCACTTCGAAGCGGCTGCCTACCAGGAAGACGTCGCCGCCGCCATTGAAGGTCACCACTTCTCCGCTGCGGTCGGGATCGAGGGTTTGGCTCGCGAGTTCCGGCTCTGCTTCGAGATCGCTTGCGATCAGAGCCGGGCGTCCCGTCGGAAGGACGAAGCAATCGCCCGCCTTGAGAAAGACCGGTCCGTCGCTCTCTTCCATCGACAGCCAGCATCCGCCCTTCACGACTGCATAGCACTTTATGCGTCCTGCGAGATCGTCCAATATGAGCGCCCACGATCCTCCCGCATCGAAGCCCGCGGTTATGTAGCTTTTCGGCTTCAGCAGAGCCAGCATTTCGGACAGCGGATCCATGCGGCACCTTGAACGATCACGAACAAAAAGCGGACTTTTACAGATAGATCGTGCAGGCGAGCATGTCTACAAGGTGGCATCGATCTGTTGATACGGAGAACAAATTAAATGAAGGCTGCAGTTGTGAATTCCTTCGGCGTCTCGCCATCCTTCCAAGACTTCCGCGAACCGGAAGCAGGAGAAGACGAGATCGTGGTGACCGTCGATGCGGCAGCTCTTAGCCCCATCGTCAAAAGCTTGGCTTCCGGCCGACATTATGCAAGCGGCACCACCGCAGGGTTCGTTCCAGGGGTCGATGGCGTCGGGACCGACGCGGATGGACGAAGGGTCTACTTCCTCTTTCCGAAGGCCCCTTTCGGCTCCATGGCAGAGAAGTCTCTTGTAGCCAAGACCATGACTGCACCTGTGCCGGATAAGCTTGCCAGCGACCATGCCGCCGCCATCGTAACGGGAGCGCTTGCCTCCTGGATTGCTTTCTCACGCAGGGCCAAACTTCAGAAGGGTGAGACGGTCCTCATCCTTGGGGCGACTGGAGCTTCGGGCAGCATGGCAGTCCAGACTGCCAGCCACTTCGGCGCAAGCAGGGTCGTGGCAGTCGGGCGAAACGCAGCGAAGCTCGATCGCCTTGACGCCGATGTGAAGGTCGTTCTCGACGACGACGCCGATACAGTTCTGCGGGGTCAGTTCGATCGCGGTGTCGATGTCGTTCTCGACTTCGTATGGGGCGACCCAGCCGCCCGCGTATTGAAAGCGGCAACCAGGGATCGTGGTTCAAGAATGGGGGAACCGCGTCTTCGATACGTCCAGCTTGGCACGGTGGCCGGCGATGAAATTGCCATCCGGGGAGATATGTTGCGCAGCACTGGCCTTGAGATAATCGGAAGCGGTATTGGCAGCGTGGCTGTCACAGACCTCGTTGCTGGGGCCGGGGAGCTTCTGGCGGTTGCACTACAAGCAGGTTTCGAGATGCAATTCACGAGCCTGCCACTGGACGCCGTCAAAGAGGCATGGAGCGGCGATGCCGGCATCCGCCATATACTGATGCCTCGGCTATGATCTCTGCTTTCCATCTTGAACGAACGATTTCGGGCCGAGAGAGGACTGGCGGCTTCGAGACTCGAATCGTCAGAAGCGGATATTCAGGCTCCTTGGGGCATCGACGTGATCTGACCCTGAGCGGGCTTTCGGAGTAACTGCGTCAAACGGACGACCGCCGATAAAACAGGCATTGCCCGGATCTGCACGGCGGCTCGCCCACATGATACATCGCCCAAGATCGCTCCGAATAGAAGCGAAAAGTTCCGTCTTGCCCACTGTCTTCCTGCTATAGTGGAGAAGAGGAGACGGCTCAATGGGCGAGAATCGCAAGCTGGCCGCAATTCTGGCCGCCGACGTGGTCGGATACAGCAGGCTCGCAAGCGCGGACGAAGATCGTATTCTGGCGAGGTTGCGGGCACTGCGTAGCGACCTGATCGATCCAACTATAGCTGTGCACAACGGGCGCGTGATCAAGCGCACAGGCGATGGGGCATTGGTCGAATTCCGCAGCGTAGTGGACGCCGTCCGCTGCGCCGTCGAGGTGCAGAATGCCATGGTCGAACGCAATGCCGGCGTGCCCCAAGACCGCCGTATTGAGTTCCGAATCGGCATCCATTTGGGGGATGTGGTCGAGGAAAGCGACGGTGACCTGATGGGCGACGGCGTCAATATCGCGTCGCGCCTGGAGGGCGTCGCAGCGCCGGGCGCAATTTGCCTGTCGGAAGATGCCTATCGCCAAGTCAAGGCGAGGCTCGATCTCTCCGTCACCGATCTCGGCAGCACACAGCTCAAGAACATCGCCGAGCCGATTCGGATCTATTCGCTCCAGGTCGGCGTCGCCGCACTGGCAAAGTCAACAGTGACCGCCTACGCCGCCGCTGGTCGCGTGCCGGCCGCATCGCCGCCGGCGCTGTCGATTGCCGTGCTGCCCTTCGCCAACATGAGCGGTGATGCCGAGCAAGAATACTTCGCCGATGGCATCTCCGAAGACATCATCACGGCTCTGTCGAAACTGTCGCAGCTGTTCGTCATCGCCCGCAACTCGTCGTTCACCTTCAAGGGCAGGAACGTGAACGTCGAAGAGGTGGGCCGCGGCCTTGGCGTGCGCTACGTGCTGGAGGGCAGTGTCCGCAAATCCGGCAGCAGGGTGCGGATCACCGCACAGCTGATCGACGCGACATCAGGCGGCCATCTGTGGGCGGAGCGTTTCGATCGCGACCTGACCGACATCTTTGCCGTGCAGGACGACGTAACACAGCAGATTGTCGGCGCGCTCGCGCTCAACCTGAGAGAGGGCGACCAGCAGCGGCTGGCTGCGGAGCAAACCGAGAGCCTGGAAGCGTATGACTGCTTCCTTCGGGGCCGTGAACACATGTGGAGGTTGACGAGAGAGCAAAACACGCTGGGCCGGGAACTGTTGCAACGCGCCATCGAGCTTGACCCGAAATTCGTTCCGGCCTACGCGTTCCTCGCCGTCACACATGGGCTGGCCTACATGAACCAGTGGAGCCAATCGCCCTCGAAATCGCTTGAACAGGCGATTGAGGCTGCCACGCGGGCGGTGGCGCTCGACGATCAATATCCCTACGCACATTGGGCGCTGGGCGTCGTCAAACTGCACTCGCGACAGCACGACGTGGCCATCGCCGAGGCCGAACGCGTGATCGCGCTTGCTCCCAATTTTGTCGAGGGGTACGAGAATCTCGGCAACGCACTGCACTATGCCGGAAGGTCGGCCGAGGCGCTCGCCTATTTCGAACGGGCAATGGCCCTGAACCCCTATTACCCGGACCTGTTCCTGCACTTCTACGCGCAGGCGATGTTTCAGCTAGGCAGGTACGAGGAGGCCGTCGTCATCCTGAAGCGGCGGCTCGTCCGTAATCCAGACACAGACGTCTCGCGAGTGCTGCTGGCGGCGAGCTATGGTCACTTGGGGCGCTTCGAGGAGGCGCGCGGTGAGTGGGCGGAAGTGTTCCGAATCAATCCCGATTATTCCCTGGAGCACAGGCGCAAAGTACTGCCCTACAAGAACCCTGCCGATTTCGAACGCATTGTGGACGGCCTGCGGCAGGCTGGCCTGACTAGCTGATTGTTTTGCCGCCAGCGGCAATAGGCCCTACCAGCTTCCCGGAGCGACGGGTGCAAACTCAACCGAGGCTAAAGCGGTTAACTTGTGCCCACCAATCATCAGCGAAACCCCGATGCTCAAAACACTCGGCATGAAGAGCGTTGACCTCAGCGTTCTTGAACGCTCCTCGCACTCGCACGGTGCGATCGCGATCACGCGCCAGCCTATTTGGAATCCTCGAACCCGCGCAACATTCCGTTCTACC
>NZ_VSZV01000225.1:0-15038 GCF_008919455.1 Rhizobium sp. PEPV16 | reverse complement strand
CTATGCGGCCGGCAAGATCCCCGGCGGCTATTTCAAGCGCGAAGGCCGTCCGAGCGAAAAGGAAACCTTGGTTTCCCGCCTGATCGACCGCCCGATCCGCCCGCTCTTCCCTGAGGGCTACAAGAACGACACGCAGGTTGTCGTTACCGTTATCCAGCATGACCTCGAAAACGATCCCGACGTGCTGTCGATGGTTGCCACCTCGGCTGCGCTGACGCTGTCCGGCGTTCCCTTCATGGGCCCCGTCGGCGGTGCGCGCGTCGGCTACATCAACGGCGAATACGTTCTCAACCCGCATCTCGACGAGATGGACGAATCGAGCCTCGACCTCGTCGTCGCCGGCACCTACGACGCCGTGCTGATGGTGGAATCCGAAGCCAAGGAACTTAACGAAGACGTCATGCTCGGCGCCGTCATGTTCGGCCACAAGGGCTTCCAGCCGGTTCTCGACGCGATCATCAAGCTCGCCGAAGTGGCCGCCAAGGAGCCGCGCGACTTCCAGCCGGCAGACTACTCCGCTCTCGAAACCGAGATGCTCGGCCTTGCCGAAGGTGAACTTCGCGAAGCCTACAAGATCACCCAGAAGGCTGACCGCTACGCCGCCGTCGACGCCGTCAAGGCGAAGGTGAAGGCACACTTCCTCCCCGAGGAAGGCGAAGCCCGGTACACGGCCGAGGAAGTCGGCGCGATCTTCAAGCATCTGCAGGCGAAAATCGTCCGCTGGAACATCCTCGACACCAAGAGCCGCATCGACGGCCGCAATCTAGAAACCGTTCGTCCGATCGTTTCGGAAGTCGGCCTTCTGCCGCGCACCCACGGTTCGGCACTGTTCACCCGCGGCGAAACCCAGGCGATCGTGGTTGCCACCCTCGGCACCGGCGAAGACGAGCAGTATGTCGACAGCCTGACGGGCATGTACAAGGAGCGCTTCCTGCTCCATTACAACTTCCCTCCCTACTCGGTTGGCGAGACCGGCCGCATGGGCTCCCCAGGTCGCCGCGAAATCGGCCACGGCAAGCTCGCATGGCGCGCGATCCGTCCGATGCTGCCAACGCCTGAGCAGTTCCCCTACACGCTGCGCGTCGTCTCCGAGATCACCGAGTCGAATGGTTCGTCCTCGATGGCGACCGTCTGCGGTACCTCACTCGCTCTGATGGACGCCGGCGTTCCGCTGGCAAAGCCGGTTGCCGGTATCGCCATGGGTCTGATCCTGGAAGGCGATCGCTTCGCTGTCCTTTCCGACATTCTCGGTGACGAAGACCACCTCGGCGATATGGACTTCAAGGTCGCCGGTACCGCCGACGGCATCACCTCGCTGCAGATGGACATCAAGATCACCGGTATCACCGAAGAGATCATGAAGGTCGCCCTTGGCCAAGCCCAAGGCGGTCGCGTCCACATCCTCGGTGAAATGTCCAAGGCCATCACCGAAAGCCGCGGCCAGCTCGGCGAATTCGCTCCGCGCATCGAAGTCATGAACATTCCGGTCGACAAGATCCGTGAAGTCATCGGCTCCGGCGGCAAGGTCATTCGCGAAATCGTCGAAAAGACCGGCGCGAAGATCAACATCGAGGACGACGGCACTGTCAAGATCGCCTCCTCCTCCGGCAAGGAAATCGAAGCGGCCCGCAAGTGGATCCACTCGATCGTTGCCGAACCTGAGATCGGCCAGGTCTATGAAGGCACGGTCGTCAAGACCGCCGACTTCGGCGCCTTCGTCAACTTCTTCGGCGCCCGTGACGGCCTCGTCCACATCTCGCAGCTCGCTTCCGAGCGTGTTGCCAAGACCCAGGACGTCGTCAAGGAAGGCGACAAGGTCTGGGTCAAGCTGCTCGGTTTCGACGAACGCGGCAAGGTTCGCCTGTCGATGAAGGTCGTCGACCAGACCACCGGCCAGGAAATCCCGAACGAGAAGAAGAAGGAAGAAGCGGCCGAATAAGCCGCCTTCCAAATTTGCTATCGGGCGCGGGAATGCTTCCGCGCCCTTTTTTGTATGAGAAGACGAGACCAGACCATGAGCAGCGAGACGCTGAAGACCCTGTTCCATCCCTTTGCCAGCGGCACAGTCGCGGCGCCCGGCGAGGGCGAGCGCTTGCTCTTCCTCGGCGCCGAGGCAGGCTTTGCGCTGCCTGAAGGCTTTGCCGCCTCGCTCAGCGCCGTCCAAGGCTTCCGGCCGCTCTACCGGCAGCTGTTGGCTCAGCGGATCGACGTCAAGCCGGAGATCGACGGCGAGGACTATGATGCGGCTCTGGTGCTCTGCACCAAGCACAAGGGAGAGAACGAGGCCAATCTTGCTGCCGCTATCGCCCGTACGCGGCTCGGCGGCCTGATCGTCGTTGCCGGCGCCAAGGAAGACGGCATCCAGCCGCTGCGCAAGCGGATGGAAGGTTTCAATCTCGCCGTCGACCATATGCCGAAATATCACGGCGTCGCCTTCTGGTTCGGCCGGCCGGCGGATGCAGACGAGATTATCTCCAAGCTGGCAAAGGCGCCGGTGCGCGTCGACAGCCGTTTCAATGCGACCGCCGGCATGTTCTCGCATGACCGCATCGATGCCGGATCGGAGCTGCTCGCCTCGCGCCTGCCTGAGGATTTCACCGGCGACGTGGCGGATTTCGGTGCCGGATGGGGCTATCTTTCCGTCGAGATGGCGCGGAAGTCGCGTGGACTGACGCGCCTCGACCTCTACGAGGCCGATCACGCGGCTCTGGAGGCTGCCAAGGATAATCTGGCTAAGAACTGCCCGAACGCGCCTGCACGCTTCTTCTGGCACGATCTGGCGGGTGAGCCGGTCAAGGATAAATACGATCTCGTGATCATGAACCCGCCCTTCCATGAGGGACATGCGGCCGAGCCGGCGCTCGGCCAGGCAATGATCAAGACTGCCGCATCCGCCCTTCGCGGCGGCGGCCGCCTGATCCTCGTCGCCAATCGCGGCCTGCCTTACGAGCCGGTTCTGGCGGCGAATTTCAGGGAAAGCGGAGAAACCTGCCGCAACGCCCGGTTCAAGGTGCTGTGGGCGAAGAAATAGGGCTCAAGCAGCCTCGATACGATCATTCCTATCGACAGAAAAAGGCCGTGCGCAGATGATGCGCACGGCCTTTGAGTTTCAATCGAATAGTGTCTATTCGACGTCCGCTTTGCGCAGCGTTTCCAGCGTCGGCATGGAGGTGACGTTGAAGCCGGCGTCGACGAAGTGGATTTCGCCGGTGACGCCGGAGGAAAGGTCGGAAAGCAGGTAGAGAGCCGAGTTGCCGACCTGATCAATGGTCACGGTCTTGCGCAGCGGCGCATTGCGCTGGTTCCAGGAGAGGATCGCGCGCGCATCGGAGATACCAGCGCCGGCAAGCGTGCGGATCGGGCCGGCGGAAATGGCATTGACGCGGATGCCGCGCGGGCCGTAATCGGCGGCGAGATAGCGCACCGAAGCCTCGAGCGCTGCCTTGGCGACGCCCATGACGTTGTAGTTCGGGATGACGCGCGTCGAGCCATTATAGGTCAGCGTCAGCATCGCACCACCATCTTCCATCAACGGAGCGCAGCGCTTGGCGATCTCGGTGAAGGAGAAACAGGAAATGACCATGGTGCGGCTGAAATTCTCACGTGTCGTATCGGCGTAGAGACCCTTCAGCTCGTTCTTGTCGGAAAAACCGATGGCATGAACGATGAAATCGAGCTTGCCCCAGCGCTCGCTTATCGCGTCGACGACGGCGTCGACCGAGGCGAGGTCCTCAACGTCGCAGGGCAGGACGAAATCCGAGCTGACCTCGGCAGCAAGCGGCCTGACGCGCTTGCCGAGCGCATCGCCCTGATAGGTGAAGGCGAGTTCCGCACCCTGTGCGGCGAGAGCTTTTGAAATCCCCCAGGCGATCGAGTGGTTGTTGGCGACGCCCATGACGAGCCCGCGCTTACCCTGCATGATTCCCGTCATATTATTATTATCCGTTATAGCGCTGGAAGACGAGCGTAGCGTTGGTGCCGCCGAAGCCGAAGGAATTGGAGAGGGCAATGTCGATCTTGGCGTCGTCGATACGCTTGCGCACGATCGGGACGCCTTCGAATTCGGGATCGATCTCGGTGATATGGGCGCTTTCGCCGATGAAGCCTTGCTGCATCATCAGCAGGGAATAGATCGATTCCTGCACACCGGCAGCGCCAAGCGAATGGCCGGTCAGCGACTTGGTCGACTGGATATGCGGGATCTTCGAGCCGAATACTTCGCGGATGGCGCCGATTTCCTTGCTGTCGCCGACCGGCGTCGACGTGCCGTGGGTGTTGACGTAGTCGACATCGCCTTTGACGGTGGCGAGCGCCTGGCGCATGCAGCGGATAGCGCCTTCGCCCGAGGGGGCGACCATGTCGTAGCCGTCCGAGGTCGCGCCGTAACCGACGATTTCGGCGTAGATCTTGGCACCGCGGGCCTTGGCGCGCTCCAGCTCCTCGAGCACCAGCACGCCGGCGCCGCCGGCGATGACGAAACCATCGCGGTTGACGTCATAGGCGCGCGAGGCGCTGTCCGGCGTGTCGTTATATTTGGAGGACATGGCGCCCATGGCGTCGAAGAGGTTGGACATCGTCCAGTCGAGATCCTCGTGGCCACCGGCGAACATCACGTCCTGCTTGCCCCACTGGATCATCTCGGCGGCGTTGCCGATGCAATGCGCCGAGGTCGAGCAGGCCGACGAGATCGAATAATTGACGCCGTGGATCTTGAACCAGGTGGCGAGCGTGGCCGATGCAGTCGAGGACATCGCCTTCGGCACGGCGAAGGGGCCGATGCGCTTCGGGCTGTTGTTCTTCACGGTGATTTCCGCAGCTTCGATCAGGGTGCGGGTGGAGGGACCGCCAGAGCCCATAATGATGCCGGTACGCTCGTTCTGAGCGTAGTCTTTCTCTTCCAGGCCGGAATCGGCAAGTGCCTGTTTCATGGCAACATGGTTCCAGGCGCCGCCCTGCGACAGGAAACGCATGGCGCGGCGGTCGACCAGTTCGGCAAGTTCCGCCGAACCGAGCTTCGGACTGCCCCAGACCTGGCATTTGAACCCATGCTCGGCGAAATCGCTCGAAAAGGAGATACCCGACTTTGCCTGCCGCAAGGATTCGGTGACTTCGGCCGCGTCGTTTCCGATCGAGGACACGACACCCAGACCTGTGACAACTACCCGTCTCATCTGATCAAACCTTTGTTGTTTTCGTCAGCCGCTCGAAATGCGGTTTCAGGCCGTCTTGTCTTTCGATAGACCGACGCGAAGATCGGCCGCCTGATATATGGTCTCGCCGTCCGCCTTTAGCCAGCCGTCGGCGGTGCCGAGGACCAGACGGCCGCGCATGACACGCTTGAAGTCGATGCCATATTCGATCAGCTTCGTCTGTGGCCGGACCATACCCTTGAATTTCACTTCGCCGGTTGAAAGCGCCATGCCGCGGCCTTCTTCGCCGAGCCAACCCAGAAAGAAACCGGTCAGCTGCCACATGCCGTCGAGACCGAGGCAGCCCGGCATGATCGGATTGCCTTCGAAATGGCAAGGAAAATACCAGTCGTCCGGGCGTACGTCGTATTCCGCCCGGAGGTAGCCCTTATCGAAGGTGCCGCCCGTTTCGGAAATATCGGTGATGCGGTGAACCATCAGCATAGGCGGCAGGGGCAGCTGCGCATTGCCGGGGCCGAACAGCTCGCCATGTGCGCAAGCGATGAGTTCTTCATACGAGAAGCTGGACTGTCTGGTCGTCATAAAGTTTCTTTTCCCCCCGCATCAAGCCGATGGATGTGAACGTGTAGTCCAAGTTCTTCAGAAAATGAAGCACAAGCAAGGCAGCTTCATTCATCGCCCCGGACCAGGCTTGCGCCATTATTTGGTGGTCGCATACAGGAAGGCTAGGGCTGGGACCAGACCTATTTGCGTCAAAAGCCCGTTTTTGCCGCGTTTATCAGGCTCCTGTCCCCATTGAACTATTGAAAGGCTCCGATGCAAAAGTTATACCGCTTAAAGAAACATGATTGCTTTATGCCAGAATAACCGGAGTTGGTTTTGATGACGGGTGCATTCCCGATCGCAATAGAGGTAAGGCTGCGCGGTGCAGGCCTGCGCCCCACCCGCCAGCGCGTCGCGCTCGGCGACCTCCTGTTTGCCAAGGGCGACCGGCATTTGACCGTCGAGGAACTGCATGAAGAGGCGGTTGCCGCCGGCGTGCCAGTATCCTTGGCAACCGTCTACAACACGCTGCATCAATTCACGGAAGCCGGTCTCATCCGCGTTCTCGCCGTCGAGAGCGCCAAGACCTATTTCGATACCAATGTTTCCGACCATCACCATTTCTTCGTCGAAGGCGAGAACGAGGTGCTCGACATTCCCGTCAGCAACCTGACGATCGCCAATCTGCCGGAACCGCCTGAGGGCATGGAGATCGCCCATGTCGACGTGGTGATCCGCCTGCGAGCGAAACAGGGCTGACGACATCTCTAAAGTGCGTCGCGCCGAATCGGGCCTCATGCGACGCCCTTTAGATCTTTATTTTTATGCATGTCGTTGTCCCAAACCGCTGCGCACTTCTGGGCGACACCCATTGGGCTTCACATGACATCGTCGGGATGCCGGCCGGGCTTGTGTCTGTAGGTCGGGAAGGTCCAGCCGAACCACAGGGCTCCGCCGCGCACCGCAAAGGCCGCCACGACGCCGCAGGCGGACGCCAGATAGAGCTGCATTCCAAGCGCATTGGCGAGCGTGAAGACGCTGGCGCCGATGAGGGCTGCGGTCACGTAGATTTCCGGCCTCAATAGTACCGAAGGCTCGTTTGCCATCAGATCGCGCAATATGCCGCCGAAGGTCGCCGTCAGCGTGCCGGTGACGATCGCAATCGTGGGCGAACCGGTGGCGGCGAGGCCCTTGGCGGCGCCGATCACGCAATAGGCGGCAAGGCCGATCGCATCCAGCCAGATCAGCAGCCGATAGCGCGATTCCAGCAGATGGGCGGTGAAGAAAACGATGACGCCCACGATGCAGCAGACGAGGATATAGGCGGGGTTCAGCACCCAGAAGACCGGCACGCGGCCGAGCACGATGTCGCGCACGGTGCCGCCGCCCGTTCCCGTCACCATGGCGAAAAACAAAAAACCGATCAGGTCCAGTTGCTTGCGCGAGGCGGCGAGTGCGCCTGTTGCGGCAAATAGCGCAATGCCGGCATAATCGAGATAGACGAGCAGAGACATGCGAGACCCGGAACCGGCGGAAGTTCAGAGCATGATGCCGAAAAGTGTGAGCGGTTTTCGGACGACATCATGCTCTCACTCTTGAATTGAGAACAGGATTCAGATTTTAGGCCAACTAGGCCTAAAATCATCCTGTTCTCGGGAATCAATCACGGCGGCAAGGGCGGCGCAAGGCGGCGCGGCCATAAAGCTGAAGTCTTTGATTTAATGCATGTCGTTGTCCCAAAACCGCTACACAGTTTTGGGCGACATGCATTAGGAGCCTTTACCCAAAGAGGAAAGCCGTGAAAACGCTGGTGCTCGCCGTTCTGAATATCGTCCTGCTGCTTGCCATGCCGGCTGTCGCCCTCAGTCAGCAATCGCTGATCTCCGACCCTGAGATCTACGAGAAGAAACATTTCCAGGAACAGTGCAAGGCGGCCGAGTTTGCCGACGGCTTCATCATCCGGCAGGATATCAACAATGACGGCCTGATCGACGCGGTGGTCAACGAGGGCCAACTGACCTGCGACGGGCAGAAGGGGCCGCAATGCAATGACGACGGCTGCACCTATAATTTCTACCTGCAAGTTGCCGAAGGCGGTTATTTCATGATCGCGACGGCACAGATCTATGGCTACGATTTCGTCCAGCGCTTCGGCAACATGGTGCTGGCGATGAAGATGCATCCGCGCTTCTGCGACCGCACCGAAGGTGATCCCTGCACCGTGACGGCACGCGTCCGCGGCACGAAATTCGTCACCATCTCGAAGAAATAGCTCAGCCTGGATAGAGCTCCGACGTGCGGCCGGCGAGATAGTAGCCGACCAGGCCGTACCATTCGCGGATCGCCGTCGCCATGTTCTGCGCATTGAGGTTCGGCTGAGTGAAATCGAGCCCCAGTCTCACCTGACCGTCAGTGCGATAATCGGTCGGCCAGGGCACGATATCGATGCCGAGTTTGCGGAAGATGCCGACGGAGCGCGGCATGTGGAACCCCGAGGTGATCAGCAGGCAATTGGAAAGGCCCTGGCTTGCCAGGAATTCCTTGGTGTTGACGGCGTTTTCGAAGGTCGTGCGCGATTGCCTCTCCTCGATCAGGCGATCCCTGCCGACGCCGAAGAGCGGGAAGAAACGCGCGGACGCCGCCGCATCGCCTTCATAGACGCCCGAAATGGAGCCGTCGCCGCCCGACACCAGAATGCGCGACTGCGGAAATTTCTGCGCCAGCCGCAGGGCTTCGATGAAGCGATCGGCTCCACCATTGAATTCTATGCCGTGGCGCGCCGTGTTCACCTCGTTTTCGAAGGCGCCGCCGAGCACGATCATGCATTGCAGGCTATCGGGATCGGCGGCAGGCTTTGCGAAGCGCTGCTCGAGACCCTGCATCAGCAGGTTGCCGGCCGTGGTGCAGAGCGTGACGAAGAGGATGAGGGCCGAACCAGTCGCGCTGAGGATGCTTAAGCTACGCCAGCGCAGAAGGCCGGAAAGCAGGGCAAGGAAGACGAGGAAGAATGCCAGCGACAGCGGCTGAGCGAAAATCCAGGCAAGCTTCGAAATCAGGAACAAGACCCACTCCTTGAGGATTGGCGGCGATCCTTCCTATCCGATTCGACGGTGACAGGAATGCGACGGTTTTATTTCGCGCGCGTGATGGCCGATCCGCTCGGTGCGACCTTCTGATTGAAGCGGCGCTGAAGCGGCCGAGGGATGAGCATGGCGGCAAGCGCAAGCAGCATGGCGAAGAGGGAGACCAGCCACAGCGCGTGCGCACCTGTCAGCCGCGTCAGGACGGCGCCGGCGATCGCGCCGAGCACCATGCCGCCCCAGGGCACGATCTGGATCGTCCATTCGACACGACGATCGCCGATGATCCAGCGGCCGATACCGCGGCCGAAACGCGACAGGGCGCCGGTCACATAGGTCAGCCCGATCGGCAGGCCGTCGATATGCTCGACGGCAGCGTTCACCATGCCCATGGAAAAAACGATCATGTAAAACCGCGCGAACAACATGTTCTGTACCGTCATCATCGAGGCGAGCGCCAGAACTAGCCCGACGCAACCGAGCACCACAAAGATACGGCGCTCGGAGACATGGGAGATGACGACACCAGCCGCATTGCCAAGCACGAAAACGACGATGGCGGAGATCAGGACCGCGGCGTGATAAAGATTGCCCTCGCTCAAGGCCAGTGCGGCCCGCGTCGTGTTCCCCGTCATGAAGGAGACGAAATCGCCGGTCAGCAGAAGACCGGTCGCATCGGTCATGCCGGCCAGAAACGAGATAGAGCCGACCAGGGCGAGCCCGGTCAGGGTTCGTCGGGTCCGGATGATGCGGCGGCGTCTTGCTCTGGTCATTGGCTGAAGGTCCTGGAGCCGAATCGCTGAGATTGCGGCAACAAGCATACATCGTCCTATTGAGGAATTGGCAAAGGCGATCGGAAGGGGATGAGGGCGGACTTGAACGGCAAGACATTTTCGGCCATAGAGACGGCGTTGCTTCAGATCGAAGCTCCGTAAGCGTTTACGTCAATCAACGCGCAACCCGCCGGTCGGCGCTGCGCAATTGTCTGATCGGCACCTTACGGAGATCAAAATGCCCAAAGGCAAACTCCCCAAACGTTACAATGCGATCGTCATGCCGCTCATCCTCTCGCTGCTGATGACATCAGTCGTTTCGGCGATCAGCATCGTGAGAGCACAAGGCCTGACCGCGCCTGCACTTGCCATGTGGCCCTCCGCATGGGCGCTCTCCTGGGCGATCGCCTTTCCCGTTCTGCTGTTGATGCTGCCGGTGGTCAAGCGGGTGACAGCTGTTATCGTCGAGATGTGAGGTGCGAGGCACCGGCAGCCTGTAAGAGCGGCCGCCGGAGTTGCTCTGCCCGAGCCCGACTTCAGATATTTCCCGAAACCAAAGGCCTGCGCTTCACCGGAAAAAGCGAGATGGGTCTTGAAGACCAAGGGGCGTGTTTCGAGCTATGCAAAACCTCCCGGGCGTTGTGTTTTGCCAGGCGCGATTTCAAGTCACTCGTCACGCCAACCTCGCCCAGACAAGCCTACCCCAAGCCTTAGATCGTATACTCCGGTTCAGACAGGGTCTGGTCCATCGTAATGCCCGGAAGGTTAAAGTGGCGCTTGCCTACCTGCCTCGCCGGAATGCCAGCGACCGATGTGTAGGCTGTAACGGCATTCACGACCACGCTGCCTGCACCCACCTTGGCGCCGACACCAATTTCGATGTTGCCGAGAATCTTGGCCCCTGCTCCGATAAGAGCGCCGCGCCGTACCTTGGGGTGCCGGTCGCCGGTCTCCTTGCCCGTCCCTCCCAATGTGACGTTTTGGAGTATCGAAACATCGTCTTCGACAACAGCCGTTTCGCCAATGACCAGGCCGCTCCCGTGATCGAGCATGATGCTCCTGCCCATCTTTGCGGCGGGATGAATGTCGACACCGAAAACTTCAGAAATACGGCTCTGGATGTGGCGCGCCAAATGGAGGCGGTCATGATGCCAAAGCCAGTGGGCGACGCGTTGTCCCTGCAGAGCCACAAAGCCCTTGAAATACAGGAATGGCGTCAGGATTTCCGTGTTCGATGGATCACGCTCCTTGATCGCGGTCAGGTCCGCCGCGGCATCGGCGACAATATTGCGATTGCCGACAAACGCCTGCGCAATCACCGCCAGCAGTTCGTCATGGTCGAGGTCGTGATTGGCCAGTTTGATCGCGACCCGCTGAGCGAGCGCCTGAGCGAAACTCGCATGATAAAGCACTGCGGAATTCATGGCGCGCGTGAGTGCTGCATCTTTGGCCGAAGCATTGACGGCCTCCGCGCAAAGAGCCTCCCATATCGCGGCAACCTGAGGCGAAGGGTATGGCTCCGTCGACAGATTGCTCAAGCTGACCAGTGGAACCGTCATGCTAGCTTCCTTCTGCAGGCGGACGTCGCGACGTCCCGGCATGCAGACGTAGGTGGGGAGAGGAGCACTATGCCTTGCCCTTGCGGACAACGTCGGCAATCGTCACCTCCTTCGGAATGAGCTTGAGTTTGAAAAAGGTGTCGGCGATGCTCTGCTGCTGTGCGACAACGGTGTCGTCCAGGCTCTTGACCCCGTAGGACTGGCGTTCGAGCGCCTTGACGAGGACAGATTCGGGGATGCCGACCGATGGTGAGAGCTCCGCAGCCGCAGCCGCGGTGTCGGACTTGGTCCATTCGTCGATCTCGGAAATGGCGTCGATCAAAACATCGATCGCCTCGGCGTGCCCGTCGACCAGCGCCTTGGTGCCGAGATAGAACTGATGATTGGGAACGATGCCTTCGCCGTTTCTGAGTTCTCGCGCTTCGACCGCGACTTCCGCCGCTGCCTGAAAGGGATCCCAGATGACCCAAGCATCGATCGCGCCCTTTTCGAAGGCTGCGCGGCCGTCGGCCGGGGCGAGGAAGGATGGTTCCACGTCCTCATAGGTCAAGCCGGCTTCTTCGAGCGCCTTGACGAGCAGGTAATGCACGTTCGAGCCCTTGTTGAAGGCGACTTTCTTGCCCTTCAGCTCCGCGACGGACTTTATGGGACTATCCTTCGGGACCAGTATGGCTTCGCCGCGCGGGGCGGGCGGCTCGTGTGCGATGTAGACAAGCGGAGCGTTCGCGGCCTGGGCGAAGATCGGCGGCGTTTCGCCGGTCGATCCGAAATCGACAGCACCAGCGTTCAGGGCCTCGAGGAGCTGGGGACCGCCCGGAAACTCGGTCCATTCAACCGTGTAGCCAATGGATTCAAGTTTCTTCTCCAGCGTGCCTTTGCCCTTGAGAAGCACCAGCGTTCCATATTTCTGGTAGCCGATACGCACGACCTTGTCAGCGGCGCCGGCCAGCCGAACATGCGTCAAAGGTGTCGCGATGGCACCTGCCACCACTGCAGTGAAAGCTCGCCTTGTGATCTTCATCATACCCTCCGGAATAAGACGAGACCAAATTAAAGTGTCTCTATATTTTTCATAGAATATACGTGCTCCGGCGTCCGCTTCTTCGGGATTCGCTTTTTTGTTCTGTTCCGACCGTGAGCAAAAAGAACTGCGCCGCGAAATAGAGAACGCCGAGGCGACGGGTCAGGGCGCGACGCGTACGATCAGCTTTCCGAAATTCTTCCCTTCCAGAAGGCCAAGGAAAGCCTCGGGAGCGTTTTCAAGGCCGTCAACGATATCTTCCTTGTACTTGAGCCGCCCTTCGGAGATCCACGTTCCGGCTTGATGGGAGAAGTCGGGACGCTGGTCGGCAAATTCGCGCTGTATGAAGCCTCGTATGGTGAGGCTTTTCCGCAGGATGGCACGCATCACGGCAGGAAGCTGATCACGTCCGCTCGAAACAGAGGATGTTTCATTGTAATGCGCGATGAGCCCACAGACCGGGATCCGCGCGAAGTCGTTCAGCAATGGAAACACCGCGCTCCAGACGTGGCCACCAACATTCTCGAAATAGACATCGATTCCGTTCGGACAAGCGGCTGCGAGTTGTGCCGGAAAATCGCTCGAATGATGGTCTATGGCGACATCGAAGCCGAGTTCCTGGCGTAAGTGGTCACATTTCTTGGACCCGCCTGCGATTCCGACAACACGCGCACCGTAAATCTTTGCCATCTGCCCAACGGCCGAGCCAACCGCGCCGCTCGCTGCCGCGACCACAAGTGTTTCCCCGGCTTTGGGTTTGCCGATATTGCGAAGCCCGGCATAGGCCGTGAAGCCGGGCATTCCAAGAATGCCGAGTGCTGTCGTGATCGGTGCGGTTTCCGGATCGAGCTTCTGCAAGCCCGCACCATCGGAAATCGCATAGCTCTGCCAGCCGGAATGCGAGAGGACGATATCCCCCGCCTCGAACGCCGTGTTGCGGCTGCGTGCGACCTGCGCAACCGTGCCCCCTTCCATCACACCGCCAATTTCGACCGGCTTGGCATAGGACTTGGCATCGTCCATGCGGCCTCGCATGTAGGGGTCAAGGGAAAGATAAAGCGTCTTGAGCAGAACCTCGCCCTCGGCGAGATCCCGAACCGTCTCCCGCTCGAGCCGGAAATTCGCAGCCACCGGCTTTCCGGATGGGCGCGATGCAAGAACGATGCGGGTGGTAACGGGTGGACTAGCCATGGGTGTGCTCCTCTTCGGACTTTTCCTTGGATGTATCAGGAATTTGCTTCAAGCGAACTGAGCGCTCGTCATCTAGGCCCTACCGGAGCACCCCTTGTCGTCGGCGCCCGTTCACGACCGGCAAGCCTGCAATTGTCTCGGATGCCTATGTGACAAGCTCGAACCCCTGTGGCTCAGCATGCAACGATAGCAGCGGCACGCCCTGATCGGAAGCATGGATGAGAAAGGTATGGGTCTGGCAGCTCGAAAGCGCGCCGAGCAGCAGTTCCGAGCCTTCAATGCGACCGCGCTCAGTTCGCCCTTTCTGACGCGCGTTCGCCGATCGAGTAGCGCGGCAAGCGCCGCGCGATATCAAGCTTCATGGTCGTTCCCTAGTCCGGCCGCGCTCACGCGGCCTTTGCTTTCGGCTTGGCGGCCTTGACGTGGGTTACGCTGCGGCGGCCGTCGACGCTGACGGGGACGTCGCCGTCAACCGTGGCGCGGCGCACGACGCGGTGTTGATCGCCGTAGTCGTTGACAGCGTAGTGCTGGGTCGCGCGATTGTCCCAGATCGCGACGTCGCCGGCTCTCCAGTGCCAGCGCACGGTATTTTCCGGGGCGGTAACGTAGGACTGGAACACCTCGTAGAGTTTTGCGGAGTCACTCTTCGACAAGCCGACGAGGCGCTGAACGAAATTGCCGAGCAGCAGCGATCTTTCGCGGGTTTCGGGATGGACACGCACGACTGGATGCTCGGTCTCGTAGATGGTCGACGTGAAAACTTCCTCGAAATGCTTCTTCTCTTCAGCGGTGGCGCGAGGGCGCACCGCTGCGTAGTCATAGGCATTGCTGTGAATGGCCCACAAATTGTCTGCCAGCAGTTTGAGCGACGCTGGCAGACTTTCGTATGCGGCATGGGTGTTGGACCAGATCGTATCACCTCCGGCCGCCGGGATGACGACGCCGCGAAGGACCGAGAATTTAGGATAGGCATCCACGAAGGTGACATCGGTGTGCCACTGGTCCGCCCTGCCGCCGCCGCGGCTGGAATCGAGATTGAGGATCGAGGCCGTGCCGGCCACCGGACCCTGAGTTGGATGAGGCACAAGTTCGCCCAGGCGGCGTGCGAAGGATTCCTGTTCTGGATCGCCAAGATGGTCCTGGTCGCGGAAGAAGATGACCTTGTGTTTCAGGAGAAGCTGATTGATGGCTGCGACCGTCGCGTCCGAAAGGTCTCCGCCGAGGCGAATACCCCTGATTTCGGCTCCGACGCGGCCGGTCAGCGGCACGACATCAGACTCGGGAATGATCTGATTGACGAGAACTGGATTGCTCATGATATCTCCTGGCTGGTCTTGGAAGAAGACGGCAAGTCACATGCGCCCAACGACGCATTCGCCGGACGTTCGAAAATCTCATTGTTAAAATCGACAGGGCTATGGAACGCTATAATATATAAAATCAATAGAAAAAATATTCTAATTTTGCCTGTTTGCCCGAAACAGCCGCCTTTGATATTTTCTTATTGCCCGTGAATTCTCACTTGGACCCTTCAGCGATGCATCTTTCCATCGCCAGCGGCTTGCGCGTGGATGGCCTGGTACGGGCTCTCATTCATCGCGGTTCCAGCCTTTGCTTTCGGCTGTCTTTGCGACGAGCGATGCATAGTCCTTGCCGATCTCGTCCAACTTTTTCACCTATTCGCTGTCAAGAAGGACATGAAATCGCCGGTCGGCTGAAGA
>NZ_VSZV01000251.1:0-18135 GCF_008919455.1 Rhizobium sp. PEPV16 | reverse complement strand
ATGTTGACGTGCGGCTTGTTGCGCTCAAACTTACTCTTTCCCATTTTCGGGTCTCCGTTTTGCTAGTCCCCGAAGGGATCTAATTCTTGTTATCGGTCAATTGGTATTCCGGTCACTTCTGACCGGAATACTTTGCCTGGATTTCAGTTGCGACGTTCGACGGGACCGGCGAATAGTGATCGAAGGTCATCGTGTACTGGGCGCGGCCCTGGGACATGGAGCGCAGGTTGTCGACGTACTTGAACATGTTCGCGAGCGGGACGTTCGCGTTGATGACGACGGCGATACCGCGGCTTTCCTGGCCCTGGATCTGACCGCGACGAGAGTTCAGGTCGCCGATAACGTCGCCGACGTAATCTTCCGGGGTGACGACTTCGACCTTCATCATCGGCTCGAGCAGCTGAGCGCCGGCCTTCCTGGCTGCTTCACGGAAGCAGGCACGCGATGCGATTTCGAAGGCGAGAACCGACGAGTCGACGTCGTGGAAGGCGCCGTCGATGAGGGTCGCCTTGACGCCGAGCATCGGGAAGCCTGCGAGCGGACCCGAAGACAGAACGCTTTCGATGCCCTTCTGGACGCCGGGGATGTATTCCTTCGGAACGGAACCGCCGACGATCTTCGATTCGAACTTGAATTCGTCGCCGTCCGGGTTCGGTTCGAAGACGATCTTGACGCGCGCGAACTGGCCGGTACCACCGGACTGCTTCTTGTGCGTGTAGTCTTCCTCATGTGTCTTGGTGATGGTTTCGCGGTAGGCAACCTGCGGCGCGCCGACGGTTGCTTCGACCTTGAATTCACGACGCATGCGGTCGACGATAATGTCGAGATGCAGTTCGCCCATGCCGGCGATGATGGTCTGGCCGGATTCCTGGTCGGTCTTGACGCGGAAGGACGGATCTTCAGCAGCCAGGCGATTGAGCGCGAGGCCCATCTTTTCCTGGTCGCCCTTGGTCTTCGGCTCGATGGCGATCTGGATGACCGGCTCCGGGAATTCCATGCGCTCGAGGATAACCGGCTTCAGCGGATCGCAGAGAGTGTCGCCCGTCGTGGTTTCCTTGAGGCCGGCGAGAGCCACGATGTCGCCTGCGAAGGCTTCTTCGATGTCTTCACGCGAGTTGGAGTGCATCTGCAGCATACGGCCGACGCGCTCGCGCTTGTCCTTGACCGTGTTGATGACCGACGTGCCCTTTTCGAGCTTGCCGGAGTAGATACGGGCGAAGGTCAGCGAACCGACGAAGGGGTCGTTCATGATCTTGAAGGCGAGCATGGAAAGCGGCTCGCTGTCATCGGCATGACGCTCGATTTCGGCTTCCGTCTTGAAGTCGATGCCCTTGATCGCCGGGATGTCCATCGGCGACGGCAGGTAGTCGACAACGGCGTCGAGCAGCGGCTGCACGCCCTTGTTCTTGAAGGCGGTGCCGCAGAACATCGGGTGGAACTTGACGTCGATCGTGCCGCGGCGAACCAGCGCACGGATCTGATCGTTGTCAGGCAGAATACCTTCGAGGTAAGCTTCGGTGGCGGCTTCGTCGATGTCGACGACCGTCTCGATCAGCTTTTCGCGATATTCTTCAGCCTTGGCCTTCATGTCCTCGGGGATCTCGACGACATCCCACTGGGCGCCGAGCGACTCGTCGCGCCAGATGAGTGCGTTCATCTCGACCAGGTCGATGACGCCCTTGAATTCAGTCTCCGCACCGATCGGCAGCTGCATGACGACAGCCGTTGCACCGAGGCGGGTCTTGATCATCTCGACGGAGCGGTAGAAGTCCGCACCAGTCTTGTCCATCTTGTTGCAGAAGATCATCCGCGGGACATTGTATTTCTCAGCCTGGCGCCAGACAGTTTCCGTCTGCGGCTCGACACCGGCGTTGGCGTCGAGCAACGCGATGGCGCCGTCGAGAACGCGCAGCGAACGCTCGACTTCAATGGTGAAGTCGACGTGGCCGGGAGTGTCGATGATGTTGAAGCGGCGCATTTTGCCGTCACGGCCCTTCCAGTAGGTCGTGGTGGCAGCAGAGGTGATCGTGATGCCACGCTCCTGCTCCTGCTCCATCCAGTCCATGGTGGCTGCGCCGTCGTGGACTTCGCCGATCTTGTGCGACTTGCCGGTGTAATAAAGAATACGCTCGGTGGTCGTGGTCTTGCCGGCGTCGATATGCGCCATGATACCGAAATTGCGGTAGTCTTCGATCTTATATTCGCGAGCCATTGTGGACTGCCTTTCGATACCGTTCGGAATTACCAGCGATAGTGCGAGAACGCGCGGTTGGCGTCAGCCATCTTGTGCGTGTCTTCGCGCTTCTTGACGGCGGAGCCGCGGTTGTTGGACGCATCGAGCAGTTCGCCGGAAAGGCGGTCAACCATAGTCGTTTCATTGCGCTTGCGGGCAGCAGCGATCAGCCAGCGAATAGCAAGAGCCTGGCGGCGCTCCGGACGAACATCGACGGGGACCTGATAGGTCGCACCACCGACACGACGCGAGCGAACTTCAACGTGCGGGGCAATGTTCTCAAGCGCAGAATGGAAAACCGTGAGCGGCTCCTGCTTGGCCTTGCCCTGAACAACGTCGAACGCACCGTAGACGATGTTTTCAGCAACGGACTTCTTGCCGTCGAGCATGATGGCATTCATGAACTTGGTGACGACGAGATCGCCGAACTTCGGGTCCGGATTGATCTCGCGCTTTTCTGCTTTATGACGTCTGGACATATTTTGTCTCTTCAACCGTTAAGGCGCTTCATGACGCGGAGGACCTCGCGCAGCGCCGGATTATTCAAAAACCGAATTACTTCGGACGCTTCGCACCGTACTTGGAGCGGCGCTGCTTGCGGTTCTTGACACCCTGGGTATCGAGAACGCCGCGGATGATGTGATAACGGACACCCGGAAGGTCCTTGACGCGGCCGCCACGGATCATGACGACAGAGTGTTCCTGAAGGTTGTGACCTTCGCCGGGGATGTAACCAATGACTTCGAAGCCGTTGGTCAGGCGGATCTTTGCGACCTTACGCAGAGCCGAGTTCGGCTTCTTCGGCGTCGTCGTGTAGACGCGCGTGCAAACGCCGCGCTTCTGCGGGTTCTCCTGGAGTGCGGGAACCTTGTTACGCTTTACGTTCGCCTGGCGAGGCTTGCGGATCAGCTGGTTTACGGTAGGCATTCAACCATCCCTTACGTTTTATCTCAGTACCCTTGCGGGCTTGAACTCGCGCCGTCTCCGGCAGTGACGCGCGCTTTCCGTCAATGCGCAAAATATGGCCCGATCCGCTTCCGCAGATGGACCACAAGGAGCAGAGGACGCATAGCATATGCGTCGTGCGTGCAGCATCATGACTTCAACGTGCGTTTAGAACCTTGTTTGAGGTGAACTTCAGGGCGAGTCGCCCCGAACAGCCAAGCCTCACATGGGATCTGATGGCCGGGGTACTACTGGTTTCCACCCGTCTCGTCAAGGCCGGTTAAGAAATAAACTCGCCGTATCGCCTTGATATGCCGGCCCAACGCCCTGTTTCATCCTTCTAGACGAATTGACGGGCGTGCACCAAGATAAAAACTTGGGCATTGCAGCAAAAGCAGTTAAGGAATCAGCAATTGCGGCGTTCGGCCCTCACAGCAGGATTCGAGCGACCGAATCGTCAAAGAGCCGAAGGACAGGCGATGATCACGACACCTGATAACGACAATAATTTCGACGGCCCGATGATCTTCATCATCATCGGCAAGGGCTACGAGTCCGACGCCAGCGAAGGCATCGACCTGCACATCATGCTGAAGGCGCCTGACGACGACACTGCCGTACGCGAGGCCTTGAACGCCCTTGCCGAGGAAGGCTTCATCGAGGCAGATCTCGATCAGATCGGCATGCTGACCGAGGTCCCGGCCGAAGAGCCGCACGCATCTGCCTACCAGGGCGCCGTCGAAGGCGAAGTCGCGATCATCCGGTTCAACTGAAGGGAGCCGCCGCTGACGCTGCCGGTCGCCAAAGGCAGCATAAGCGGAAAGCAGCGCCCTCCCCGCCCTCCCAATCAGAGCAGACTAAAAACGAAAAACCGCCCGGATCGCTCCGGGCGGTTTTTCATTTCGTCGACTTCAGCCGCGGATTATTCCGCAGCCGGAGCCTTTTCGGCCATGTCCTGCAGCATCGGCGTGGCGACGGCAGCACCCGTGCCCTTGCGGCGCTCTTCGAGGATCATCTCGTCGCGCGACGTGGCGATGCGGCGGATCTGGGTCATGGTGCCGCCGGTACCGGCCGGGATAAGACGGCCGACGATGACGTTTTCCTTCAGACCCTGCAGGCCGTCGGTCTTGCCGGCGATCGCAGCTTCCGTCAGCACCTTGGTCGTTTCCTGGAAGGACGCGGCCGAGATGAAGGACGGGGTCTGCAGCGACGCCTTGGTGATGCCGAGAAGAACCGGATCGCCATAGGCTGGCTTCTTGCCCTGCTCGATCAGGTGATCGTTGACGTCTTCGAGCTCGATCCGGTCGACATTGTCGCCGACGATATAGGTCGAGTCGCCTGCATCGGTGATTTCCACCTTCTGCAGCATCTGACGGACAATCACCTCGATGTGCTTGTCGTTGATGACGACGCCCTGCAGGCGGTAGACTTCCTGGATCTCGTTGACGAGGTACGAGGCCAGAGCCTCCACGCCCTTGATCGCCAGGATGTCGTGCGGAGCCGGGTTACCGTCGAGGATGTAGTCACCCTTTTCGATATAGTCGCCTTCCTGAAGGTGGAAGGGCTTGCCCTTCGGGATCAGGTATTCGACAGGCTCGACACCGTCTTCCGCCGGCTCGATGATGACGCGACGCTTATTCTTGTAGTCACGGCCGAGACGGATCGTACCATCGATCTCTGCGATGATGGCATGGTCCTTCGGACGGCGGGCTTCGAACAGCTCGGCAACACGCGGCAGACCGCCGGTGATGTCCTTGGTCTTGGCGCTTTCGAGCGGCGAACGGGCGAGAACGTCACCCTGGGAGACCTTCGTGCCCGGCTCGACCGACAGGATCGCATCGACCGAGAGGAAGAAGCGGGCGTCACCACCACGAGACAGCTTCGCGATATTGCCGCTGGCATCCTTGACGACGATCGCCGGCTTGAGGTCCGAGCCGCGCGGGGTCGAACGCCAGTCGATGACCTGACGCTTGGTGATGCCGGTCGATTCGTCGGTCGCTTCCAGAACGGAGAGACCGTCGACCAGATCTTCAAACTGAACGGTACCGGCCACTTCCGTCATCATCGGACGGGTGTAGGGGTCCCACTCTGCCAGGCGCTGGCCGCGCTTGACCTTGTCGCCTTCGTCGACATGCAGCTTCGAACCGTAGGCCACGCGCTGCGACGACCGCTCGACACCACGTTCGTCCAGGATCTGGACGGTCATGTTGCGGCCCATGGCAACGAGGTTGCCATCGGAGTTGCGCAGGATGTTGCGGTTCTTGATCTGCACCGTACCTTCGTACGAGGCTTCGAGGAACGACTGGTCGACCACGGTTGCCGTACCGCCAAGGTGGAAGGTACGCATGGTGAGCTGGGTGCCCGGCTCGCCGATCGACTGAGCAGCGATGACGCCGACGGCTTCGCCCATATTGACCGGCGTACCGCGCGCGAGGTCGCGGCCGTAGCAGACCGAGCAGACGCCCGTCTGGATTTCGCAGGTCAGTGCCGAGCGGATGCGGATCGACTGGATGCCGGCCTTCTCGATTTCGACGACGTCGGGCTCGAGGATCATCCTGCCGGCATCGACGATGCGCTCACCCGTGACCGGATGATCGATGTCATCGAGCGCCGTGCGGCCGAGGATACGGGCGCCGATCGAGGCAACCACCTGGCCGGCATCGACGATGGCGGTCATGGTGAGGCCCGTCTGCGTTCCGCAATCGACATGCGTGACGATGCAATCCTGCGCGACGTCGACGAGACGGCGGGTCAGGTAGCCGGAGTTGGCGGTCTTCAGGGCGGTGTCTGCCAGACCCTTACGGGCGCCGTGCGTTGAGTTGAAGTACTCGTTGACGGTCAGGCCTTCCTTGAAGTTCGAGATGATCGGGGTCTCGATGATTTCGCCCGACGGCTTGGCCATGAGGCCACGCATGCCGCCCAGCTGGCGCATCTGGTTCGGAGAACCGCGGGCACCGGAGTGGCTCATCATGTAGATTGAGTTCATCGGCTTCTGGCGACCGGTCTTCTCGTCGAATTCGACCGCCTTGATGCGCGCCATCATCTCTTCGGCGACCTTTTCGGTCGCCTTGCCCCAGGCGTCGACAACCTTGTTGTACTTCTCGCCCTGGGTGATGAGGCCGTCATTGTACTGCTGCTCGTATTCCTTCACCAGGTTTTCGGTGTCGGCAACGATCTTGGCCTTGGCATCCGGAATGACCATGTCGTCCTTGCCGAACGAAATGCCGGCGCGGCAGGCGTGGGCGAAGCCGAGCTGCATGATGCGGTCGCAGAAAATGACCGTGTCCTTCTGGCCGCAATGGCGATAGACCGTGTCGATCATCTTCGAGATGTTCTTCTTGGTCATTTCCTGGTTGCAGATATCGAAGGGCACCTTGCCGTTCTTCGGCAACAGTTCGCCGATGAGCAGACGGCCAGGCGTCGTCTCATAGATCTTCGAGTAAGGCTTGCCATCCTCGTCGACCGACTTGAAGCGGCCGCGGATCTTGGTGTGCAGCGTCACGACCTTGCTTTCGAGGGCGTGATGCAGTTCGCCGAGATCGGAGAAGGCCATGCCTTCGCCCGGCTCGTTCTGGTTGAGGATCGACAGATAGTAGAGGCCGAGAACCATGTCCTGCGAGGGAACGATGATCGGCGCGCCGTTGGCCGGATGCAGGATGTTGTTGGTCGACATCATCAGCACGCGGGCTTCGAGCTGGGCTTCGAGCGACAGCGGCACGTGAACGGCCATCTGGTCGCCGTCGAAGTCGGCGTTGAAGGCCGTGCAGACGAGCGGATGCAGCTGGATCGCCTTGCCTTCGACCAGGATAGGTTCGAAGGCCTGGATGCCCAGGCGGTGCAGCGTCGGTGCGCGGTTCAAGAGAACCGGATGCTCGCGGATGACCTCGTCGAGGATATCCCAGACTTCCGGCTTTTCCTTCTCGACCAGCTTCTTGGCCTGCTTGACGGTCGAGGAGTAACCCTTGGCGTCGAGGCGGGCATAGATGAACGGCTTGAAGAGCTCGAGCGCCATCTTCTTCGGCAGGCCGCACTGGTGCAGCTTCAGTTCCGGACCGGTGACGATGACCGAACGACCGGAATAGTCGACGCGCTTGCCGAGCAAGTTCTGGCGGAAGCGGCCCTGCTTGCCCTTCAGCATGTCGGAGAGCGACTTCAGCGGACGCTTGTTGGCGCCGGTGATGACACGACCGCGACGGCCGTTGTCGAACAGCGCGTCAACGGATTCCTGCAGCATGCGCTTTTCGTTGCGGATGATGATGCCAGGCGCACGAAGCTCGATCAGGCGCTTCAGACGGTTGTTACGGTTGATGACGCGGCGGTAGAGATCGTTCAGATCCGACGTCGCGAAACGGCCGCCGTCGAGCGGCACCAGCGGACGCAGATCCGGCGGGATGACCGGAACGACCTTCATGATCATCCATTCCGGACGGTTGCCCGACTCCATGAAGTTCTCGACGATCTTCAAGCGCTTCATCAGCTTCTTCTGCTTGAGATCCGACGTGGTGTCGGCAAGCTCGGCGCGCAGGTCGCCGGCGATCTTTTCGAGGTTCATCGAGGCCAGCATCTCGTAGATCGCCTCAGCGCCGATCATCGCGGTGAACTGGTCTTCGCCGTATTCGTCGACGGCAAGCATGTACTCTTCTTCCGAGAGGAGCTGGTGCTCCTTGAGCGCGGTCAGGCCCGGCTCGGTGACGATGTAGTTTTCGAAGTAGAGGACGCGCTCGACATCCTTCAGCGTCATGTCGAGCAGCGTCGAAATGCGTGATGGCAGCGACTTCAGGAACCAGATGTGGGCAACGGGAGCGGCGAGCTCGATATGACCCATGCGCTCACGGCGAACGCGCGACAGCGTGACTTCGACGCCGCACTTTTCGCAGATGATGCCCTTGTACTTCATGCGCTTGTACTTGCCGCACAGGCATTCGTAGTCCTTGATGGGCCCGAAGATGCGCGCGCAGAACAGACCGTCACGTTCCGGCTTGAACGTACGGTAGTTGATGGTTTCCGGCTTCTTGATCTCACCGTAAGACCAGGAGAGGATCTTCTCCGGAGACGCGATCGAAATCCGAATGGAATCGAAATTCTGTGCAGGCACCTGCGGATTGAAAAGATTCATGACCTCTTGGTTCATGCCTGTCTCCTTCATGGGCTAAAGCGCCCTCAAAATGCGATGATCGGCGGCAAATTCCCGGGAGCCGCCTCCCTCGCTTAAACGAGAATAACCGCTGGATGCGGCGAAACTTCCCTTCCGGGCCGACACGGATACGGCGCCCGGTGGGACCGGCGTGCGCCGCATTGGCAGCGCACGCCCTATCAAGTGCTTACTCGGCCGCGTCGGGCAGCTGAGCTGCCTGCGCCTCGTCAAGCTTGGTGTTCTCGAGCTCGACGCTGAGGCCCAGTGAGCGCATTTCCTTGACGAGAACGTTGAAGCTTTCCGGAATACCGGCTTCGAACGTGTCGTCTCCTCGGACGATGGCTTCGTAGACCTTGGTGCGGCCGGCGACGTCGTCCGACTTCACCGTCAGCATTTCCTGCAGCGTGTAGGCCGCGCCGTATGCTTCGAGCGCCCAGACTTCCATTTCGCCGAAGCGCTGGCCGCCGAACTGCGCCTTGCCGCCCAGCGGCTGCTGGGTCACGAGCGAGTAAGGACCGATCGAACGAGCATGGATCTTGTCGTCGACCAGATGGTTGAGCTTCAGCATGTAGATGTAGCCCACGGTCACCTGGCGGTCGAACTGCTCACCGGTACGGCCGTCATAGAGCGTCGACTGACCGCTATCCTTGAGACCTGCCAGACGCAGCATGTCGTTGACGTCGGCTTCGTTCGCGCCGTCGAAAACAGGCGTCGCAATCGAAACGCCGCGCTTCCACTGGTCGGCGAGACGCAGAACCGAGTCGTCGTCGAACTCGTGGACCTGTTCGGCCTTGGGGCCGTCTCCGACGACATCGCCGATGGTCTTGCGCAACGGCTCAATGTTGCCATTGGCCTTATATGCGTCGATCAGTTCGCCGATCTGGCGACCCATGCCGGCGCAAGCCCAACCCAGATGCGTTTCCAGGATCTGGCCGACGTTCATGCGCGAAGGCACGCCGAGCGGGTTCAGAACGACGTCGACATGCGTGCCGTCTTCGAGGAACGGCATGTCCTCCACCGGCACAATGCGCGAGACGACGCCCTTGTTCCCGTGACGGCCGGCCATCTTGTCGCCCGGCTGGATCTTGCGCTTTACGGCGACGAAGACCTTGACCATCTTCATGACGCCAGGGGGCATTTCATCGCCGCGCTGGACCTTTTCGACCTTGTCCATGAAGCGCTGTTCGAGGCGCGACTTGGATTCGTCGTACTGACCGCGGAGCGCTTCGAGTTCGCTCTGAACCTTTTCGTCTTCGACCGCGAACATCCACCACTGCGAGCGGGGATATTCGGAGACGACGGCGTTCGAAAGCTCGGCTCCCTTCTTGAAGCCCTTCGGGCCGGCAATAGAGGCCTGGCCGCGCAGCATCTCGATCAGACGGCCGTAGACGTTACGGTCGAGGATCGCCTGCTCGTCGTCACGGTCCTTTGCCAGACGCTCGATTTCTTCGCGCTCGATCGCCATTGCGCGCTCGTCCTTTTCAACGCCGTGGCGGTTGAAGACGCGAACTTCGACGATGGTGCCGTAGGTGCCGGGCGGCATGCGCATGGAGGTATCGCGCACGTCGGAGGCCTTTTCGCCGAAGATGGCGCGCAGAAGCTTTTCTTCCGGCGTCATCGGGCTTTCGCCCTTCGGGGTGATCTTGCCGACGAGGATATCACCCGGCTGAACTTCGGCGCCGATATAGACGATGCCGGCTTCGTCGAGGTTCTTCAGCGCTTCTTCCGAAACATTCGGAATATCGCGGGTGATTTCCTCAGGACCAAGCTTGGTGTCGCGCGCCATCACTTCGAATTCCTCGATGTGGATGGAGGTGAACACGTCGTCGGCAACGATACGCTCGGAGAGCAGGATCGAGTCTTCGTAGTTGTAGCCGTTCCAGGGCATGAACGCGACGAGCGCGTTGCGGCCGAGCGCCAGGTCGCCGAGATCGGTCGACGGGCCGTCGGCGAGGATGTCGCCGCGGTTGACCTCGTCACCGACGGTGACCAGCGGGCGCTGGTTGACGCAGGTGTTCTGGTTCGAACGCTGGAACTTCTGCAGGCGGTAGATATCGACGCCGGACTTGCCGGCTTCGAGGTCTTCCGTGGCGCGGATAACGATACGCGTCGCGTCGACCTGATCGACCACACCGCCGCGGCGGGCGCCGATGGCGGCGCCAGAGTCACGGGCAACGACCGGCTCCATGCCAGTCCCGACGAACGGAGCTTCGGCACGCAGCAGCGGCACTGCCTGACGCTGCATGTTCGAGCCCATGAGCGCGCGGTTGGCGTCGTCGTTTTCCAGGAACGGGATGAGCGCGGCTGCGACCGAAACAACCTGCTTCGGCGAGACGTCCATCAGGTTCATGCTGTCGCGCGGGGCGAGCATGACTTCGCCGGCATGACGGCAGACGACGAATTCGTCGACGAAGGAACCGTCAGCGTTCATCTCGGCGTTGGCCTGGGCGACGTAATACTTCGCCTCTTCCATGGCGGAGAGGTAGAGCACGTCGCTCGTCACCTTGCCGTCGACGATGCGGCGGTACGGGCTTTCGATGAAGCCGTACTTGTTGACGCGGGCAAAGGTCGCAAGCGAGTTGATGAGACCGATGTTCGGGCCTTCCGGCGTTTCGATTGGGCAGATGCGGCCATAGTGGGTCGGATGCACGTCGCGGACTTCGAAGCCTGCGCGCTCACGGGTCAGACCGCCCGGGCCAAGAGCCGAAAGGCGGCGCTTGTGGGTGATTTCCGAGAGCGGGTTGACCTGGTCCATGAACTGCGAGAGCTGCGAGGAACCGAAGAATTCGCGCACGGCAGCAGCTGCCGGCTTGGCGTTGATCAGATCCTGCGGCATGACCGTATCGATCTCGATCGAGGACATACGTTCCTTGATCGCGCGCTCCATGCGCAAAAGGCCGAGACGGTACTGGTTTTCCATCAGCTCGCCGACCGAACGGACACGACGGTTGCCGAGGTTGTCGATGTCGTCGATCTCGCCCTTGCCGTCGCGCAGTTCGACCAGCATCCTGACCACGGCCAGGATGTCGTCCTTGCGCAGGATGCGGACGGTGTCTTCGACGGTTAGGTCGAGGCGCATGTTCATCTTGACGCGGCCGACTGCGGAGAGGTCGTAACGCTCCGCATCGAAGAACAGCGAGTTGAACATGGCTTCGGCCGATTCCATGGTCGGCGGCTCACCCGGACGCATGACGCGGTAGATGTCGAACAGAGCGTCCTGACGGTTCTCGTTCTTGTCGGCTGTCAGGGTGTTGCGGATATAGGCGCCGACATTGATGTGGTCGATGCCGAGAACCGGGATCTCGTCAAAGCCGTTCGCCAGGATGATGCCAAGCGTCTTCTCGTCGATTTCGTCGCCGGCCTCGAGGTAGATCTCACCCGTCGAGTAGTTGACGATGTCGCCGGCAAGGTAGTTACCATAAAGATCGTCGTCGGCAGCCTTGAGGGCCTTCAGACCCTTGTCGGACAGCGTGCGCAGCAGGCGCGGGGTCAGCTTCTTGCCGGCTTCCACGACGACTTCGCCGGTATCGGCGTCGACCATCTCGGTGATCGCCTTGGCACCCTTCAGCGTTTCCGGCTTGAAGGGAATGCGCCAGCCTTCGCCGTCGCGCTTGTAGAGCGACTTCGTGTAGAAGGTGTCGAGAATTTCTTCGCCGTCCATGCCGAGCGCCATCAGCAGCGACGTCACGGGGATCTTGCGGCGGCGGTCGATACGGGCGTAGACGATGTCCTTGGCGTCGAATTCGATATCGAGCCAGGAACCGCGATAAGGGATGACGCGCGCAGCAAAGAGCAGCTTGCCGGAAGAATGGCTCTTGCCCTTGTCATGGTCGAAGAAGACGCCCGGCGAACGGTGCATCTGGGAAACGATCACGCGCTCGGTGCCGTTGACGATAAACGTGCCGTTGTTGGTCATGAGCGGCATGTCGCCCATGTAAACGGACTGCTCCTTGATGTCCTTGATCGACTTCGCGCCGGTATCCTCGTCGATATCGAACACGATGAGGCGCAGCGTCACCTTCAGTGGCGCTGCATAGGTCAGGTCGCGCTGACGGCATTCGTCAACGTCGAACTTCGGCGGTTCGAACTCGTAGGACACGAATTCCAGCATGGATGCGCCGGAGAAATCGGTGATCGGGAAAACCGATTTGAAAACGGCCTGAAGACCCTCGTCGGGTCGGCCGCCCTTCGGCTCTTCAACCATCAGAAACTGGTCGTAGGACGCCTTCTGAACCTCGATGAGGTTCGGCATTTCTGCGACTTCGGGGATCTTACCAAAAAACTTGCGTACGCGCCTGCGACCGTTGAACGAAAGGGTCTGAGCCATCGTCGCTCCTTCAAAATCTTGCACCCGGGCCTGCAACGGACGGGAACCGATGGCCAGTCGATCCCGTCAATCAATGAGTAGTTCAATCTCGTCCGACCCCAGAAAACGCTCAGCTCGGATTGCTGTGCTGCCCTCGGTGCGAGACCATCCTTTTGAAGAACCCATTACCCAAAAGCCGTTTCGACGCGGCTTTTGGGTAATTCGTTCAGAAAAACGGCAAATGGGAGGCAGTAGAGATACTGCCTCCCAAAAGCAGTTCAAGATTACTTGACGTCGGCCTTGGCGCCAGCGTCTTCAAGCTTCTTCTTGATGTCAGCGGCTTCAGCCTTGTTGACGCCTTCCTTGACAGCCTTCGGAGCGGCTTCAACGAGATCCTTGGCTTCCTTGAGGCCGAGACCAGTGATGGCGCGGACTTCCTTGATGACGTTGATCTTGTTGGCACCAGCTTCGACGAGGATGACGTCGAATTCGGTCTTTTCTTCTTCAACGACAGCAGCAGCAGCACCGCCGGCAGCGGCAGCAACAGCTACCGGAGCAGCAGCGGAAACGCCCCACTTTTCTTCGAGAAGCTTCGACAGTTCTGCAGCTTCCAGAACGGTCAGCGAGGAGAGGTCGTCAACGATCTTTGCGAGATCAGCCATTTTACTAGTTCCTTTTGTTCGGTTCGAACCGGTTGATTATAAACAGCGAAAAACCGCCTTACGCGGCTTCGTCCTTCTTGGCGTAGGCCGCAAACACGCGTGCAAGCTGGCTTGCCGGTGCTGCAACAACCCCAGCGATGCGGGTAGCCGGTGTCTGGATCATGCCCAGCAGCTTCGCACGCAGCTCATCGAGCGAAGGCAGGGTCGCAAGCGACTTGACTGCATCGGCGTTGAGCGTGGTTGTTCCCATGGCGCCGCCCAGAACAATGATCTTGTCATTGGTCTTGGCGAAATCCATGACGACCTTCGGAGCGGTAATCGGATCGGTGCTGTATGCAATCAGCGTCTGACCCTTGAAGAGATTGGACATCCCTTCCGCTTCCGTACCCTGAAGGGCAATCTTGGCCAGGCGGTTCTTCGCGACTTTGACGGTGCCGCCAGCTGCGCGCATCTTCGAACGAAAATCGTTCATCTGCGCGACTGTGGCACCAGCATAGTGGGCCACGACAACTGAGCCCGAAGCCTTGAAGACTTCGTTCAGTTCCGTGACGAATTCGCGTTTTTCCGCTCTTTCCACTGCCTATCTCCAGTTGGCAGGACCGAAAATGGGCCCGCCGGTTGCCTTTTGCCTCCTGGGATCATGCGAGATCCCAAGCGACGCTTGAGGATCCTGTCCCCCCGCGCTCTCGCGCCAATCAAGGCTAAAGAGGCACAAGGCATCCAAGGCTCGAACCGAGTTCCTAGAAGCGAACTTCTTGCAATTCGGGTCTTACCCGTCTCATGCAGGCACAGTGATTAAGGGAAAACCACCTGCAATCTCGGACAGGATTCCGGATTTCTCCGGAATATTCCGGCCCCTTGCGAGGCCGGAAATTCAGTCGCCGGACTTAAAGCCCGGCCATAAACTTACGCAGCCGGAGCACCGGTGACCGAGCCGGGCTCGATCTTGACGCCCGGGCCCATGGTCGAGGAAATCGCCACGCGCTTGACGTAGTTGCCCTTGGCGCCAGCCGGCTTCGCCTTGATGACGGCGTCAGCAAAGGCGCGGATGTTTTCTTCCAGAGCCTTGGCGTCGAACGAGGCCTTGCCGATACCGGCATGGACGATGCCGGCCTTCTCGACGCGGAACTCGACAGCGCCGCCCTTGGAAGCCTTGACGGCGCCGGCGACATCCATGGTGACGGTGCCGACCTTCGGGTTCGGCATCATGCCGCGCGGACCGAGAACCTTACCGAGACGGCCGACGAGCGGCATCATGTCGGGGGTGGCGATGCAGCGATCGAATTCGATCTTGCCGCCCTGGACGATTTCGACGAGGTCTTCGGCGCCGACGATATCGGCACCTGCGGCCTTGGCTTCGTCAGCCTTGGCGCCACGAGCGAAGACGGCGACGCGAACCGTGCGGCCCGTGCCGTTCGGCAGGTTGACGACGCCGCGAACCATCTGGTCCGCATGGCGTGGGTCGACGCCGAGGTTCATCGAGACTTCGATGGTTTCGTCGAACTTGGCGACAGCCCGTTCCTTGACCATGCCAATGGCCAGGGTCAGAGCGTAGAGCTTGGTGGGATCAACACCTTCGTTGATCTTCTGCGTGCGCTTACCAGCCATGATCTTAACCCACCACTTCCAGGCCCATGGCGCGGGCAGAGCCCTCGATCATCGCCATTGCACCTTCGATATCCGCTGCGTTCAGATCCTTCATCTTGGCTTCTGCGATCGACTTGATCTGAGCCTTGGTGAGGGAGCCGGCCTTGGCGCCCTTGCCGGGCGTCTTGGAACCGGACGTGATCTTCGCTTCCTTCTTCAGCCAGTAGCTGACCGGGGGCTGCTTCATCGCGAAGGTGAAGGACTTGTCCTGGTAATAGGTGATGACGACCGGAATCGGCATGCCCTTTTCCATTTCCTGCGTGGCGGCATTGAACGCCTTGCAGAATTCCATGATGTTAATGCCACGCTGACCAAGCGCCGGGCCAATCGGCGGGGACGGATTTGCCGATCCTGCCTTGACCTGAAGCTTGAGCTGGCCTGCAACTTTCTTAGCCATATCTCTCTGCCTTTCATGAACGGCCGGTTGCCCGGCCCGTGATGCCGGATCTCTCCGGCGGCTGCGGTTGCGTGGTGCGGATCCTTAGGGTCCGGCTAAGACCCCTCACCTTCCACGCGGGTGCGGACGACGTCCGCAGGAAACAGGCCGCAAGGGCCAGCTTCCAGTTTCTGCAATCAGACCTTCTCGACCTGAGCGTATTCCAGCTCGACCGGCGTTGCGCGGCCGAAGATCGACACTTCCACCTTCAGGCGCGAACGTTCTTCGTCCACATCCTGAACCGTGCCGTTGAACGAAGCGAACGGGCCGTCGGAAACGCGGACCTGCTCGCCGATCTCGAAGGTAATGGAGGCCTTCGGCCGCTCGACACCTTCCTGGACCTGACCGAGAATGCGCTCGGCTTCATAATCCGGAATCGGAACGGGCTTATTGTCGGAGCCGAGGAAACCTGTGACCTTCGGCGTATTCTTGATCAGGTGGTAGGCTTCGTCCGTCAGATTGGCACGAACCATGACATAGCCCGGGAAAAACTTGCGCTCGGAATCGACCTTGCGGCCGCGACGCACTTCCACCACCTTTTCAGTCGGCACGAGGATCTTCTCGAACAGGTGCTCAAGCCCCTTCTGGCGAGCCTTGTTCTCGATGTCTTCAGCCACCTTCTTTTCAAAATTTGAATATGCGTGGACGATGTACCAACGTGCCGCCATTTTCATCTCCACCCGTATCAGTTGCCGGTATTCAGCACGAAGCTCAGAGCCCAGCCGATCAGCTGGTCAGCGGCAAAGAAAAACAGCGCGGCGAAAACCACCATCACCAGCACCATGACCGTCGAGATCATGGTCTCGCGGCGCGACGGCCATGTAACTTTCGACGTCTCGGAGCGAACCTGCTGCAGAAACGCAAACGGATTGGATTTGGATGCCATCGACTGCCCACGCAATTACGGCGCGTAAAGCTGAAACTATCAGCCCCACGCACCGCGTGTCTGTTGAACCCTAAATAAACACCGATTTCCGAATACACAAGGGGGAAACCGAAGTTTAACGAAATTACTTACCACCAATCAATCCCCGACCGGAAATGCCGCGAGCATGTCCGCGCTGTCCCGCATCCAGGAAATGGCAGGGGCAGTAGGGCTCGAACCTACGACCTGCGGTTTTGGAGACCGCCGCTCTACCAACTGAGCTATACCCCTTCATACCGATCATTCAGCGCCAGGGCCAAGGCCCGCAAATCGCTGCTGAAAAGCATGGCGCTCCCTTTAAGACGACGACACGGGATTGGCAAGCACGATTTTCGATTTTCAAAACCAATCTCCTGATATGCGAACGATCGGCCTTTCAATCGCGGAACCAAGGTCCGTTCAGACCTTCACATATTTCCGCCAATCGTGCTCTTCCTTAAAACCCAGCACCTCGCGGATCTTGCGGTTGGAGAGCAGTCCCTCATATTCGCCGATCTCGCGGGTGAAAGGCACGTTCGGAAAGAATCGCTTGGCAAGCTCTTTCGATGGCGTATTCGCCGAGACCGTGTCGTTGGCGGCGTTGAAGACCTGGTGGCCGAGGCCGTCCTTCTCGATGCAGAGATGGCAGATCTGCCCGAGGTCGCGGGCGTCGATATAGCTCCAGGCGATTCGCTTGCGCATCTCGGGATTGGCGAAAAAGGTCGGGAACTTCTCGTATTCGTCAGGCTCGATGACATTGCCGATGCGCAGCGCATAGATGTCGAAGCCCGAACGTTCGGCAAAGGCGCGCGCCGTCTTTTCGTTGACCACCTTGGAAAGGCCGTAGGAATCCATCGGATTGACGTCGTAATCCTCCTCCAGCGGGAACTGGTGGAAATCGCGATGGCCTTCGGCGAAGCAGACGCCGTAGGTCGTCTCGCTCGATGCGACGATGATCTTCCGGATGCCGAGCTTCACCGCCGCCTCGATGACATTATAGGTGCCCATCGTGTTGATGCGGAAGGTTTCGTTGTCGGGCTTGATCAGGATGCGCGGGATGGCGGCGAAATGCACGACGGCGTCGAAGGGCTGAACGCCCCTGCCCGCATCGAGATCGGGAAAATCGCGATGCATCGAGAGCGCGTTGAACACCTGACCGCTATCGGTGATGTCGGCGATGAGATTGGTGACGCCGGGGCTATCCAGCGGCACGAGATCAAGGTTGTGAACCTCGTAGCCGGCATTGACGAGCCATGGCACAGCATGGCGACCTGCCTTGCCTGAACCGCCGGTGAACAGAATACGTCTCTTCATGGAATATCCTCCGCGTCATGAAATCGGAGGCATAGATAGACGCTTCCGCGCGAAGAGCAAGCGAGCGTCCTGCAAGGGTTCACCCCCGCGCCGCCAGGAGCATCCTATCCGGGAGCACCTGGCCGATCATTTCCGATCATCGCAGAACCCTGCGATGTTCGGCAAAGGTCGTCACTTGACGACACTTACCTCGCCAATCTGCACGACGGCAGACTGAACAACTTCTTGCGGTATTGCAGCGATGAAAAACATCGTGAAAACATACATCGCGAATATCGTCGCAGCGAATGTGGCCTTTGGAATCATCCGGGCTCTCCTCTTTGCAAGAAGGAGTCTGGACTACAATGGTCCAATCACAAACCGGTTTCTGAACGTGAGATGAACAAAATACTGTGACAGGCCAATTTAACGATATTTTTACAACACCTGTTAAACCTACAGGAAGCCATCAAAATGAAAAACCCCGCTGTTTCCAGCGGGGTCTTCATAATTGCGGATAACTCGAAAGTTACTCGACGATCGACGCGACGATGCCGGCGCCGACGGTGCGGCCG
>NZ_VSZV01000261.1:0-19562 GCF_008919455.1 Rhizobium sp. PEPV16 | reverse complement strand
GGCGGTCTTGGCTGGTTCAAACCCTTTGCACGGAGCTAGACGATGGCTATTCTGCTCGGATCAATCGCTGACGACTATACCGGCGCCTCCGACCTCGCCAACACCCTGACGAAGAACGGTCTACGCACTGTGCAGACGGTCGGCATCCCTGATCCGTCGCTCGCCCTACCGGATGTCGACGCCGTCGTCGTTTCCCTGAAGATCCGCTCCGTCCCGGCCTCGGACGCCGTGGCGGCGGCGGCGAGCGCCGAGCGATGGCTGCGCCGGCGGGGTGCCGGCCATGTGCTTTACAAGATCTGCTCGACCTTCGATTCCACCGATGCCGGCAATATCGGTCCGGTCACCGAGGCCTTGAGCGATGCTGCCGGCGGCGGCATCGTACTGGTAACGCCCGCCTTTCCGGAAACGGGACGCACCGTCTATCTTGGCCATCTCTTCGTCGCCGGACAGCCTTTGAACGAAAGCCCGCTCAAGGACCACCCCCTCAATCCGATGCATGACGCCAATCTCGTGCGGGTTCTGACCCGCCAGTCGCGCAATGTCGTCGGACTGATCGATCTCACGACCATCGCGGCCGGACCCGGCTCCGTCAAAATGAGGCTCGATGCCTTTCGCACCGCAGGCGTCACTGCTGTTATCGCCGATGCGATCTTCGAACGGGATCTTGAAACGCTCGGCGAGGTCGCTCTCGAAACGCCGGTGTCCACAGGTGCGTCCGGCCTCGGCCTCGGCCTTGCCCGTGCGCTCGTCCGCTCCGGCCGGATATCCTCCGGCGGCGCAACGACGGCGGACGCCATTCGCCCCGTGGGCGGACTTTCAGCGATCGTTGCCGGCAGTTGCTCCAAGGCGACGCTCCGTCAGCTTGACGTCGCCGAACGGTCGATGCCCGTCCTGCGGCTCGATCCGGAGCGGCTGCTTGCCGGTCCGGATGAGATCGCCGCGGCGATTTCCTGGGCCGGAGAGCGCATCTCCGCCGGCCCCGTCGTCATCGCCGCGAGTGCTGCGCCTGAAACCGTGTCCCGGCTGCAATCGCTCTATGGACGAGAGGCCTCCGGCCACGCGATCGAGACCGCGACGTCGATCATCACAGCCGAACTGGTGGAGAGAGGCGTGCGGCGCCTTGTGGTCGCCGGCGGCGAAACCTCAGGCGCCGCCGTCGACCGGCTCGCCATTCCGGCATTTCTGATCGGCCCGGAGATTGCGCCCGGCGTGCCGGTGCTGCGCACAGTCGGCAATGCCCAGGGCGATATGCTACTGGCGTTGAAATCAGGAAACTTCGGAGGCGAGGATTTCTTTACGGCAGCGCTGGCGATGATGCACTGACAGACCTGGGACCCGATGAATATCGGTCGGTTCTAGCATAAGATGCGGCGCTCCATGACAGCAACGCCATAAGATACTGCTTGAACCACGGCCTTCAGACGATCTGCCCGCCGGTGCTCCGGCAGACTGGCGGGTACAATATGAAGGACGCCCCCATGCAAGCAAGTCAGATCGAAATCGTCCCGTTCGGCCCCGACCATCTGGAAGCCGCCGTCGCGCTCTCAAGACAGGCGGGCTGGCCGCATCGGACGGAAGACTGGCAGCTGGCGCTCGCCTTGAGCGACGGGATGGTTGCGGTCGAGGACGGCAGGGTCGTCGGCACCGTCCTCGTTACGCCGTACAAGAGAGATTGTGCGACGATCAACATGGTCATCGTCGACGAGTCGATGCGCGGCCGCGGCCTCGGCCGCAAGCTAATGGACGCCGCATTGCTGGCCGCCGGAGACCGGCCGCTGAGGCTGGTGGCGACGACGGCAGGCCTGCCGCTCTACCAGAAGCTTGGCTTCCACGAGACGGGAACCGTGGCGCAACATCAGGGCCTTGCCGGAGACATCGCCGCGCCGGCGGAAACGCAAGCCGCCACCGACGCCGACCTCCCTGCTATCGCGGCACTCGACCGCCTTGCCTTCGGCGCCGACCGCGAACGGCTGCTCTCTTATTTCACCGGGATCGGCGAGTTCGCCGTCATTCGTCGCGACGACCACGTTTCCGGCTTCGCTTGCCTGCGTCCCTTCGGCCGCGGCGAAGTGATCGGACCCGTGGTGGCCGCCGACGTCGGCGAGGCCAGGAAACTCATCGAACATTTCATCGCCAAGCGGTTCGGGCAGTTCCTCAGGGTCGACACCACGGCCGAGACCGGGCTTTCCCCGTGGCTCGCCGAACACGGGCTCGCCCATGTCGGCGGCGGAATCACCATGAAAAAGCCCTTCGTCCACCACGCCGCCGAACCGGCCGTCACCACCTTTGCCCTCGCCAGCCAGGCACTCGGCTGATCCGGAGATCTCCATGTACAGCAATTCTCTCATTGAACTCGATCGCGCCCACCTCATTCACCCTGTCGCCTCCTATCGAGGCCATGAAAAGCTTGGCGTGCGCGTGCTGGCCTCGGCCAAGGGCGCGACGGTCACCGACGCCTCCGGCAAGCAGCTGATCGACGGCTTCGCCGGACTCTGGTGCGTCAATGCCGGTTACGGCCACGAGAGCATCGTCGAGGCAGCGGCCCGGCAGATGCGCGAGCTTCCCTATGCGACGGCCTATTTCGGCCTCGGCTCAGAGCCCGCGATCCGGCTTGCCGGCGAACTCGCCGACCGCGCACCGGGCGATCTCAACCACGTCTATTTCACGCTCGGCGGCTCCGATGCGGTGGACAGCACGATCCGCTTCATCCGCTATTATTGGCATGCCCGTGGACAGCCTCAGCGCGATCAGTTCATCTCCGTCGAACAGGGCTATCATGGCTCCTCGACGGTCGGCGCGGGTCTGACCGCGCTACCTGCCTTCCATGCCGGCTTCGGCGTTCCATTCGATTGGCAGCATAAGATTCCGTCTCACTACGCCTATCGCAACCCGGTGGGCGACAATCCGCAGGCGATCATCGACGCCTCGCTTGCGGCGCTGAAAAGCAAGGTCGAGGCGATCGGGCCGGAACGCGTCGCCGCTTTCTACGTCGAGCCGATCCAGGGATCGGGCGGCGTTCTGGTGCCGCCGAAAGGCTGGATGAAAGCCATGCGCGAATTCTGCCGCGCGCACGACATCCTTTTTGTCGCGGACGAGGTGATCACCGGCTTTGGCCGCACCGGCCCGCTTTTCGCCTGCAGCGAGGATGAGGTCGTGCCCGACTTCATGACGACCGCCAAGGGCCTCACCTCGGGCTACGTTCCCATGGGCGCCGTCTTGATGGCCGATCACGTCTATCAAACGATCGCCGAGGGCGCGGGTGCTGCCGCCGTTGGCCATGGCTATACCTATTCGGCCCATCCCGTCAGCGCCGCGGTCGGCCTCGAAGTCCTGAAGCTCTACGAAAACGGCCTTCTCGAAAACGGCGTCAGGGCCGGCGCACGGCTGATGCGGGGCCTGGAATCGCTGAGGGATCATCCGCTCGTCGGCGATGTCCGCGGCCGCGGCATGCTGGCCGCCGTCGAGCTGGTGGTCGACAAGGTGAACAAAACGCCCTTGCCGGCATCTGCCGAACCCGCCCGCCGCATCTTCGATCGCGCATGGGAAAACGGCCTCGTCATCCGCGCCTTCGGCAATGGTGCAATTGGCTATGCTCCGCCGCTTTGCTGCACAGAGACGGAGATTGACGCGATCGTCGAGCGCACCCGCATCACGCTGGACGAGACGCTGGAGGATCCGGATGTGCGTCGGGCGCTGCAGGCCTGAGAATATCGGGAAACCGTCAGATTCGGTATTTTGTGCCGCCTCATGGCGTCTATTCGGCGAATCCGGCGCAGTGCAGGTGACAAACTGAAGTCAACGAAAGGCCTGGATCCCGGTAGATGCGGGCCTTCCCATAAAAGAGCGGGACAATGACCCCGCCGGCGGAACAGAATTTTCTTCTTCGAGAAGCCGAGCTCCCATCGGAGCCGAACACTGGGGAATTCACGTGAGCAAGAGCCTTTCGGAATTCAAATACATGACCTTCGACGTCGTCGGCACGCTTATCGACTTCGAGGGCGGCCTCAAGACCTGCTTCGCCGAGATTGCGGCCGAGGTCGGAAGCACAGTCGACGGCGAGCAAGCGCTTAGCCTCTACCGCGCAGCCCGCTATTCCGAGCATGCCGATCTCTTTCCGGACGACCTCGTGCGCGTCTACCTTGCGATCGCGCCGAAGCTCGGCCTGCCCACTGAGCAAAAATATGGCGAACGCCTGCGGGATTCGGCGAAGAGCTGGAAGGGTTTTGCAGACAGCGCCGCGGCGCTGGCAAGTCTTGCGAAAAATTACCGCCTCGTGGCGATGACCAATGCCCGCCGCTGGGCCTTCGATTTCTTCGAGAAGGAACTCGGCAATCCCTTTTATGCCGCCTTCACCGCAGATGATACCGGGACCGAGAAACCCGATCCCGCATTCTTCGCGAAGGTATTCGACTACGTCGCCTCGGAAGGACATTCGAAGGAAGACATCCTGCATGTCGCCCAGAGCCAGTACCACGACATCGGGATCTCCAAGAAACTCGGGCTGACCAATTGCTGGATCGAGCGACGACATGCCGAGAAGGGTTACGGCGGCACGATCGAACCGGCTGAGTTCACCAAACCCGATTACCATTTCACCTCCATGGCCGGCCTTGCCGATGCCGTGGCCGCCGCGCGCGCCTGACTTTGAAAGCAGATCGGGCCTGCCCGCAACGGGCAGCCCGCCACACAAGAAAAGGGGAATGAGATGAACGACAAGATCACCAATTGGACCAGATCCGACGATGCCATGGTCGAAAGCGCCATCCGTCGTGGCGCCACTCGTCGCGAGTTGCTGCATATGATGCTTGCGGGCGGTGTGGCGCTGTCTGCCGGCGGGCTCGTGCTTGGCCGTGCCGGCAAGGCGCTTGCCGCCACGCCCGTTTCCGGCGGCTCGCTCAAGGCGGCCGGCTGGTCGTCCTCCACAGCCGATACGCTCGACCCCGCCAAGGCGTCGCTCTCCACCGACTATGTCCGGTGCTGCTCCTTCTATAACCGCCTTACCTTCCTCGACAAATCAGGCACGCCGCAGATGGAGCTTGCCGAAGCGATCGAGTCCAAGGATGCGAAGACCTGGACGGTCAAGCTGAAGAACGGCGTTACTTTCCATGACGGCAAGCCGCTGACCGCCGATGACGTGGTTTTCTCGCTAAAGCGCCATCTCGACCCGTCCGTCGGCTCAAAGGTCGCCAAGATCGCCGCCCAGATGACCGGCTTCAAGGCGGTCGACAAACAAACCGTCGAGATCACACTCGCCAGCCCGAATGCCGACCTGCCGACCATTCTGTCGATGCATCATTTCATGATCGTCGCCGACGGCACGACCGATTTCACCAAGGCCAACGGCACCGGCGCTTTCGTCAAGGAAGTCTTCGAGCCGGGCGTCCGGTCCGTCGGGATCAAGAACAAGAATTACTGGAAATCCGGCCCGAATGTCGATTCCTTCGAATATTTCGCGATCAGCGACGACAATGCCCGTGTAAACGCACTGCTTGCGGGCGACATCCATCTCGCAGCCACGATCAATCCGCGCTCTATGCGCCTCGTCGAGGCCCAGGGCGACGGCTTCACCTTGTCGAAGACCACGTCCGGCAACTATACCAATCTCAACATGCGACTGGATATGGAGCCCGGCAACAAGCGCGACTTCATTGAGGGCATGAAGTATCTCGTCAACCGCGAACAGATCGTCAAATCGGCGCTGCGCGGTCTCGGTGAAGTCGGCAACGATCAACCCGTTTCGCCGGCGAACTTCTATCATGACGCAGAGCTGAAAGCGCGAGCCTTTGATCCTGAGAAGGCGAAGTTCCACTTCGAAAAGGCCGGCGTGCTTGGCCAATCCATCCCGATCATCGCTTCCGATGCGGCGAGCTCGTCGATCGACATGGCCATGATCATCCAGGCGGCCGGCGCCGAAATCGGCATGAAGCTCGATGTTCAGCGAGTGCCATCTGATGGCTATTGGGACAATTACTGGCTCAAGGCGCCGATCCACTTCGGCAATATCAACCCGCGGCCGACACCCGATATCCTCTTCTCCCTGCTCTACACCTCGGACGCTCCGTGGAACGAAAGCCACTACAAGTCGGAGAAGTTCGACAAGATGCTGATCGAGGCGCGCGGCTCTCTCGATCAAGACAAGCGCAAGGCGATCTATAACGAGATGCAGGGCATGGTCGCCCAGGAAGCCGGTACTATCATTCCGGCCTATATCTCGAACGTCGATGCGACGACCGCCAAGCTCAAGGGCCTGGAAGCCAACCCGCTAGGCGGCCAGATGGGATACGCTTTTGCGGAGTATGTCTGGCTTGAAGCCTGATTAGGCAGGAGACTGGGGCTGCGGCCGCGCCCCAGTTCCTCCATCTGCATTGATGGAACTTAACTCGAACGCAAAGGGAAGACGCCCGTGAACCGCCAGGTCTTATCCCTTGTACTGAGCAGATTGTTCGTCGCCGTGATCACCCTAGTGATCGTCTCCTTCGCCGTCTTCTTTGCGACAACGCTGTTGCCTGGAGATACGGCGACGATCCTGCTCGGCCAAGCCGCCACCCCGGAAGCTGTCGAAGGCCTGCGCAAGGCCATGCATCTCGACGAACCGGCGCTCTTTCGTTTCCTGCGCTGGTTAGTCGGGCTGCTGCAAGGCGACCTCGGCACGTCCTATGCCAACGACATGCCGATCGCCGCTCTCATCGCCGGCCGCTTCGTCAACACGCTGAAACTTGCCGGCGTCACCGCGCTTTTCTCCGTACCGATCGCGCTGACGCTCGGGATCACTGCGGCGATGCTGCGCGGCACCCTTTACGACCGGATCGTCACCGTGATCACCATCGGCGTCATCTCCGTGCCGGAGTTCATGGTCGCGACCTCCGCGGCGCTCATCTTTGCCGTCTATCTGAAATGGCTACCGGCACTTTCTTTCGCCAATGAGGTCCACAGTCTGACCGATCTGTTGCGCGTCTATGCCATGCCGGTGATCACCCTCACCTTCGTCGTGTCGGCCCAGATGATCCGCATGACGCGGGCGGCTGTCATCGAGACGCTCAACACACCCTATGTTGAGATGGCATTGCTCAAGGGCGCCTCCCGGCCGCGCATCGTCTTTCGCCATGCACTGCCGAATGCGCTCGGCCCGATCGTCAATGCCGTTGCGCTTTCGCTGTCCTATCTGCTCGGAGGCGTCATCATCGTCGAGACCATTTTCAACTATCCCGGTATCGCCAAGCTGATGCTGGATGCCGTCGCCACCCGCGACCTGCCGCTGATCCAGAGCTGCGCGATGATCTTCTGTCTTGGCTACCTGCTGCTGATCACCATCGCCGATATCATCGCCATCCTTTCCAATCCGAGGCTCCGATGACCATGACCAGTTCCGAAACCACCTCCGGCCGGCTGTCCGGAACCCGGTTTGGCTATCGCTTCAACATCGTCGGCGCGATCGGCTTCACTGTGATCCTCTTATGGGCGCTCGTCGCGATCTTCGCGCCATGGATCATCCCCTACCCGGTCGGCGAGATCATCGATCTCGACTATTTCGGCCCGATGAGCCGGGAACTCTGGCTCGGCTCCGATTATCTCGGCCGCGACATGCTCTCAAGGATTCTGATGGGCGCGCGCTATACGGTCGGCATCTCGCTGGCGGCGGTCACGATCGCCTGCTCCAGCGGCGTCGTGCTCGGCATGATCGCAGCTGTCGCCGGCGGCTGGCTGGACACGATCCTCAGCCGCTTCCTCGATGCGCTTAACTCCATCCCGAGCAAGCTGTTCGGTCTGGTGGTCGTCGCTGCCGTCGGCTCCTCGGTCCCGGTGCTGATCATGACGCTGTCGGTGATCTACATCCCCGGCGCTTACCGCTTCGCCCGGGCGCTCGCGGTCAACATCAATGCGATGGATTTCATCACCGTCGCGCGTATCCGCGGCGAAAGCACCCTCTATCTCATTCGCTCGGAAATCCTGCCCAACATCGTCGGGCCGGTGCTTGCCGATCTCGGCATCCGCTTCGTCTTCATCGTTCTGTTGCTCTCCGGGCTTTCCTTCCTCGGCCTTGGCGTCCAGCCGCCCTATGCCGATTGGGGTGCGCTGGTGCGCGAGAATATCGGCGGCCTGCCATTCGGTGCGCCGGCGGTGATGTTTCCCTCGTTTGCCATCGCCAGCCTGACGATCAGCGTCAACCTGCTGATCGACAACCTGCCGCAGAAAATCCGCGACCGGAGTGTGTCATGAGCAATTTCATCGAAATCCGTGACCTGAAGGTCGAAGCCACCACCGATTCCGGCCGTCGCGTCGAGATCATCAAGGGTGTCAGCCTCGATGTTGCCGAGGGCGAAATCGTCGCGCTGATCGGCGAGAGCGGCTCGGGCAAGACAACCATCGCCCTGACCCTCATGGGCCATACGCGTGCGGGCTGTCGCATCTCCGGCGGCAGCGTTTCGGTCGGCGGCAAGGACATGGTCACGCTCAGCGAGAAGCAGCGCGCCAAGGTGCGCGGCACCAAAGTTGCCTATGTCCCGCAATCGGCGGCTGCCGCCTTCAACCCGGCCACATCGATCATGGACCAGGTGATCGAAGTCACGCGTATTCACCAGCTGATGTCGCCGGACGAGGCGCGTGCCCGGGCCGTCGAACTCTTCCGGGCGCTGTCCCTGCCGGACCCCGAGACGATCGGCAGCCGTTATCCGCACCAGGTTTCCGGCGGCCAGCTGCAACGTCTGGCGGCCGCCATGGCGCTGATCGGCGACCCGACCCTCGTCATCTTCGACGAGCCGACGACGGCGCTCGACGTCACGACCCAGATCGAAGTGCTGCGGGCTTTCAAGTCGGTCATGAAGAAGGGGGGCATCGCTGGCGTTTATGTCTCGCACGACCTTGCCGTCGTCGCCCAGATCGCCGACCGCATCGTGGTCCTGAAAGGCGGAGAGACCCAGGAAACCGGCACCACCGGCGAAATCCTCAACAATGCCAAGCACCCCTATACCAGGGAGCTGCTCGCAGCCTTCGAACCGAAACCGCGCGGCGCAACTGGCCCGGCCGAACCAGCGACCGCTCCCCTGCTGAGCATCGAAGATCTCGTCGCGGGTTATGGACAGCGCCAGGCTGACGGCCTGCCGCTCGTTCGCGCGGTCGAGCATGTCAGCCTGAAGGTGGAGAAAGGCCGTAATCTCGGCATCATCGGCGAATCCGGTTGCGGCAAGTCGACGCTCGCCCGCACCATCGCCGGCATCCTGCCGGCCGCGGTCGGCAAGATCGTCTTCGACGGCACGGAACTGCATCGCAACGCGCGCGAGCGTTCGCGTGATGAGCTGCGCGAGATGCAGATCGTCTTCCAATATGCCGATACCGCACTCAACCCGGCAAAATCAGTCGAGGACATCCTCGACAGACCTCTGGTCTTTTACCACGGCATGGATCGAAAGGCGCGGAACGCCCGGATCGATCAACTGCTTGACATGGTGCGCCTGCCCCGCAACCTGCGCCATCGCCGGCCGGGCGAACTCTCGGGCGGGCAGAAGCAGCGCGTCAACTTCGCCCGGGCGCTCGCCGCCGATCCGAAGCTGATCCTCTGCGACGAGATTACCTCGGCGCTCGACACGGTTGTCGCCGCAGCGGTCATCGACCTGCTCAAGGAATTGCAGCGCGAACTCGGCCTCTCCTACATCTTCATCAGCCACGACCTCTCAGTGGTAGAAGCGATCTGCGATGAGATCGTCGTGATGTATGGAGGCCGGAAGGTCGAGGAGATCACCTCATCGACGGTGAAGGCGCCGCAACACCCCTATTCGCAACTGCTCTTCTCATCGGTGCCAACGCTCGATCCGGCCTGGCTCGACGGGCTCCAGCAGGATCCGGAACTGGTGCGGACCTATTGCAGGCACTGAGCGCCGATTCAAGGCGTTGCCGCGCTGCCCTGCTCGGAGCCAAAAGCGAGATGCTTGCCGGACTTTAGCGCGCACCCGGTCAGGTCGTGCTGGAACGTCTCCGGCCTCACGGCAGAGATCAGCAAGTGGCAAAGAATATGGCTTTAGAGAGCAGGCCCGACATCCTGTCGCAAGTCCTTCCAACCAGTATGGAACTCTTATTATAGGGAGAACAACCTGCGACAGAGAGAATCGGCCTCTCGATTGGGTCGAGGAGGTGCAGTTGGGTAAGGTCGATCTGGAGCCCTGACAGAGTGCGTTGGGACATTCGGCCACGGGGGCGGACGAAAGGACATCCAGCCGTGATATCAGGAGCGGCTCCCTGTGCGGTCCTTCTCGCCGACTAATGCGGAAACAAGGTGGTGAGCGGCATGTGGGCCTTGATGATCGGCGACTTGAGGACGACGAAGCTGAAATATTTGTCGATGCCGACATCCAGGTCAGTCAGCCGCTCCATGATCGTCTGGTATTCGTCGATGCCGGCGGTGACGAACTTCAGCAGATAATCGTAGCCGCCCGAAACGAGATGACATTCGATCACCTGATCGACCTTCTCGATCGCCGCCAGGAAGCGGGCGAAGTCGATCTGCCGGTGGTTCTTCAGGGTGATCTCGGTGAACACCGTCAGCGTCTGCCCCAGTTTGCTCACGTTGATCTGGGCTGAATAACCTTCGATGTAGCCCTCCGACTGCAGCTTCTTCACCCGCATCAGGCAGGGGCTCGGCGACAGATTGACCAGTTCGGCGAGTTCCACATTCGTGACGCGGCCATTCTTCTGCAGTTCGTAAAGGATTTTTACGTCGATTCGGTCGAGTTTCATCTCACACGCCCTCACTTGCTGGAGATCGCCAATGACGCAGCAGATTATGCTGCTTGTTCCCGACACCAACCTTAACACATGACATTGATCTGTCGATCGCGTTGCGAGACAGGCCGAAGCACAAACGGCTGCTGGCATCCTCCCCACGCGGAATCTTCTGCTGCCACCAACCGATCTCCGGCAAAGCCGTGGCGTCGGATCCGCTACACTACGCTAAAACGGAGACTCTCCCATGCCCGCACCGCTCAATCGCGTCGACACCACGCCGGAACTGCCTCCCACCGCTGATGTCGTGGTGATCGGCGGCGGCATCGTTGGCGTTTTCGCGGCCTACTATCTCACCCGGCGCGGATTGAAGGTCGCCCTCGTCGAGAAGGGCCTGATCGGCGCCGAGCAGTCGAGCCGCAACTGGGGCTGGTGCCGGCAGCAGAACCGCGACGCGCGCGAATTGCCGATGTCGACGAAGAGCCTCGATTTGTGGGAGCGTTTCGCCACTGAGACCGGTGAGGACACCGGCTTCCGTCGTTGCGGTCTCTTCTACCTCAGCAATAGCGACGAGGAACTGTCCGGCTGGGCCCGTTGGCGCGATTTCGCCCGCTCGGTCGGCGTCACGACACATATGCTGAGCAGCGCGGAGGCAACCGAACGCGGGCATGCCACCGGCACCTCATGGAAAGGCGGGGTGTTTTCGCCGACCGACGGCACCGCCGACCCAGCGAGCGCTGCGCCGGCCGTCGCGCGTGCGATCCTCAAGCTCGGCGGCACGGTGCATCAGTCCTGTGCGGCCCGCGGCCTCGACGTCGAAGGCGGCAGGCTCTCGGGCGTCGTCACCGAGCATGGCACGATCCGGACAAAGATCGCGATCCTCGCCGGTGGCGCCTGGGCCTCCTCCTTCTGCCGCCAGCTTGGCATTCGATTTCCGCAAGCCTCGATACGTTCCTCGATCCTCTCCGTATCCCCAGGCGCGAGCGGCCTGCCGGATGCATTGCATACATCAGCCGTGTCGGTGACGCGACGTCGCGATGGCGGCTACACGCTGGCGATCAGCGGCCGCGGCCGCGTCGATCCGACGCCGCAGCAGCTTCGCTTCGCGCGGCAGTTCCTGCCGATGTTTGCCCGGCGCTGGCGCAGTCTCGCACCCGGCGGGTTGGAAGGTTTTCGCTCAGGGCATGAATCTCTGGCACGCTGGCGGCTCGACAGGCCGACACCGATGGAGCGCATGCGCATCCTCGACCCGGCGGCAAACGAGGCCACCATTGCCCTCACGCATTCGCGGGCGCTCGAGCTTCTTCCCGCATTGAAGAAAACCGATATCAGCGCGGCCTGGGCAGGCTATATCGATAGCACGCCCGACGGCGTGCCGGGGATCGGCGAGATCGCCACCTTGCCCGGTTTCATCCTCGCTGCCGGCTTCAGCGGCCACGGCTTCGGCATCGGGCCGGGCGCCGGCCATTTGATCGCCGATATCGTTACAGGCGATGAGCCGATCGTTGATCCCAGGCCCTACCACCCCGAGCGCTTCGGTACATCCGCCTGGGGCAAAGTGGCTGATTTCTAGGGAGCAGTCGGCCTTTGCGCAATGTCGGCAACGCGGATCGGCACGGCTTGGTACCAGCCACAAGAGCTGATGCATCACGTTTCGATTGCCACGATCACGACAAATCGGCGATCAGAGGAAGAGTGATCGCTTCGGTTCCTCACCGGCATCATTGGCAATCAAGGCGTGCAATGCTGCCGCCACAGCTGTGCCAGCGACGGCGAGATCGCGTACTGTGCTCATGTGATTGCCGTCTGCGACCTGCGATGCCCGCACGTCAAGGCCTTGGGCGGCAAGAATGTCCCTGAAAGCATTTGCCTGAATTTTGAACGGATCAGTTTCCAGTTCCCCGCTCATGATAGCCACACGCGTTGCAGGGTCGTGCTCGTGACGCATGGGCGTAAACCGTCGCACCTCCTCGTCGCTCAAGGCAATTTCATCGCGCAGGAAAGACCTCTGCAGGGGTTCGAGATCGTATAGCCCGCCAAGCAGGAAAGCAGCACCTACGCCCGAAGGCGCTGGCGAGCGATGGAAGAGAAAGGTTGCAAGATGTGCGCCGGCGGAGTGACCGCTGACGGAGAATTGCTTCGGTGTGGCGCCAAAACGATCGGCATGCGCCAGCAAGAATGCCTTGGCCCTGAGGACCTGACCAACCAGGACGTCCATTCTCGCCGTGGGCATCAAGGAATAATCGACGATGGCTGCGACCGCGCCGGCACCGGTAATGGTCTCAGCGATGCAGGAATAGTCCTCCTTGGAAAACATCCGCCAATAGCCGCCATGGATGAACATGTGGATCGGCAAGTCCGAGCCGGCGCTATCTGGCAGGAAGATGTCGAGCGTCTCGCCAGGTCCAGCCCCGTAGGCGATGTTGGCCTCCATGGCGACAGTGCGCCGCGTTGCAAGGCTGCGAGCTCGGATATCGCCAACGATCGCGTCGAAATCTGCGACATGGTCCCGAATGCGGAACGGATCGGCGGCCACAGGTTCCTCCCTCAGAAACTTGTCGCAATGTACTTGGCTTCCATGAACTCCGCGATACCGTGATGCTGCCCTCCTTCACGTCCAAGGCCGCTCTGTTTCACACCGCCGAAGGGGGCAGCGGGATCGGAGACCAGTCCACGATTAAGCGCAATCATGCCGGCCTCGACCTTAGAGGCGACCCGCATGCCGCGGCCAATGTCGCGGGTATAGATGTAGGCGGCGAGGCCATATTCCGTATCGTTGGCGGCAGCGATGACCTCGGCCTCGGTCTCGAAACGATAGAGCGGCGCGACGGGACCGAAAATCTCCTCGCAGCCCATGTCGGAGGCCGGGGGAACATCGACAAGCACCGTCGGCGGATAAAAAAAGCCGCGTCCGGCTAGTGTTCGTCCGCCGCAGAGGACGTGCCCGCCGCGCGAAATGGCGTCCGCAACCAGGCGCTCGATCTTCTCCACCGCCTTGCGCGTGATCATCGGACCGCATTCCGTATCCAGATCCACACCCGGGCCAACCCTAAGGGCAGCCATGCGTCGTGTAAATTTTTCCGCGAAGGCATCGTGGATACCGGACTGGACATAAATGCGGTTTGCAGCCGTGCAGGCCTCACCCGCATTGCGCATTTTCGCGATCATCAGACCTTCGATCGCCGCGTCAATGTCCGCATCGTCGAAAACAATGAATGGCGCGTTGCCGCCGAGTTCCATGGAACAGGAGATGACATTTTTTGCCGCTTCCGCTAGAAGCGTGCGGCCGACGCCGGTCGAACCTGTGAAGGAAAGTTTTCGCACGCGGGGGTCGGCCAGCATGGCGGCGATGACGGGGCCTGGCGTCGATGTTGTCATCACGTTCACGACGCCCGGCGGCACGCCAGCCTCCTCGTAGAGAGCCGCAAGCGCATAGGCCGTCAGCGGCGTCTCGCTCGCCGGCTTCAGGATGACGGTGCAGCCTGCGGCAAGGGCAGGCGCGATCTTGCGGGTCGCCATCGCGGCCGGGAAATTCCATGGTGTGATGAGAACGCAGATGCCGATAGGCTGGTAATCGACGACGATGCGGTTTCCACCGGCCGGGGCAACGCCGAACTCTCCGGAAATGCGCACCGCCTCCTCGGCATTCCACCGAAAGAACTCTGCTGCATAGGCGACCTCGCCGCGCGCGTCGCGCAACGCCTTCCCGTTCTCGAGCGAAATGAGCCCGGCGAGCGTTTCGGAGCGCTCCACCATGAGTTCGAAGCAGCGGCGCAGGATCTCGGAACGCTTTCTCGGCGGCGTCTCGCGCCAGCTTTCCGCCGCACTTGCCGCAGCCTCCACGGCCGCTGCCGCATCCGCAAGGGTCGCATCCGGCACGGTGGCTATGATCGCCTCGGTCGAGGGGTCGATCACCTCGAGCCGGCCCTCGCCCGCTGCAGGCCGCCAGGCGCCGCCAATATAGAGGCCGTCGGAGAACGCGCTGAGCCCGAAGGGATCGTGGTCTGGATGCGGAGAATGCTGGTTGACGTTCATGATGATTTCCCAGGTCAGAGGGCGGAAGCGGCCAGATCGCCGTCATAGGCGGCGCGCACCAGGCCACGCATGGCGGCGGCATCGAAGGAGCGGGGATTATTCTTGATCAGCCGGCCGATGCCGAGCGCCTGCTCGGCCGCCCAGTCGATCCGGTCTTCCGGCAGGCCGAGCCCGGCAAGCGTCGGAGCGATGCCAATCGCGGCAAAGAGGCGGCTCACCTCTGCGATCGCGGCATCGGCAACCGTTTCGTCATCCTCCACTCCGGTGGGATCGAGGCCGAGCGCCCTGCCGACAATGGCGATGTCCGCGCTCGCGACGCGGCGATTATATGTCATCACATAGGGCAGCATGGTCGCAACCCCGAGGCCATGCGGCGTATGGGTCAAGGCCCCGACCGGATATTGCACGGCATGGGCCGCAGCGGTGCCCGCCGTTCCGAAGGCGCAGCCGGCTGCGAGCGCGCCCATCATCACATCGGCGCGCGCATCGATGTCGGCGCCGTCGACGAAGGCCTTTTCCAGGCTCCGGCTGAGGAGCCGGATGGCATGCAGCGCGAACTGGTCGGAGAGATCGCTCTTGCCGATGAAGACATGCTGCTGCGCGAGTTCAGGATCGCCGGGGCGGCGCATGGCCGTGAAGGCTTCTATGGCATGCGTCAACGCATCCGCACCGGCAATCGCCGTGAGCCCAGGCGGGCAGGATAGGGTCAGTTCCGGGTCGCAGACCGCCGCTGCGGCGATGAGATATGGGCTAGAAATGCCAACCTTCAGGATACGATCGGGATCGGAAACAACCGCAACCGGCGTCACCTCTGAGCCCGTGCCTGCCGTCGTCGGCACGGCGATGACTGGCAGGACGGGCGCCGGCACCTTGAACTCACCGTAATAATCGGCGAGCGCGCCGCCGTGAGCGAGCAGGAGCGAAGCGCATTTGGCCATGTCGAGACAGCTGCCTCCACCGATGCCGATCACCATATCCGGCTCAAAGCCACGCGCGGCCTCAACGCAAACCGCGACCGTATCTTGCGGCACGTCCGGCAGCGTCTGGTCATGCACCAGGACGACGATGCCGGCCGCTTCGAGCGCGGCGATCATTTCCGCGAAGACGGGTGTCGCGGCAAAACGCGCATCCGTGCAGACGAGTGCGCGCCGGCCGGTCCTGCTGGCGACGCTCGCGAGCGCATGGCGCTGGCCGACGCCAAACAGGATTTCCCGCGGCAGCCTCAAGGCGGCAAACAGGCTCATGATCTTTGTCCCTCGAAGGCCAGAATGCGCGGGCGCGAAAGCGCGTTGAGGTCTTCCCAGAGGCGCTGGTCGATCTCGAACCCGTTGCGGCTTGCCGCCGCTCGCCGCCCGCGGGCACGATCGCCCGGGACGAGAACCGGTTCGCCGGCGCTGGCGGGTGGTGAAGCGCGCACGGCATCGAGATAGGTCGACAGCCGCTCCGGCAGTCCCGGCGCCAGATTGGGCTCGATCAAGATGAAGACGTCGCCCTTGTTGCACGGCGACTGGCTGTCGAGCGTGCCGCGCGCATCCGGCGCGAGCGCCGAGCCGGCAAGAGCTGCCACCAGCAGCTCCAAAGCGATACCGAGGCCGTAGCCCTTCGCGTCGCCAAAAGGCGCAATCGCGCCGGCCTTCGCACGCCCCGGATCGGTCGTCGGCTTGCCGGTCGCATCGCGCGCCCATCCCTCGGGAATAGGCCTGCCGGTCGCCGCGTGGTGATGGATCCTGCCCATCGGCACGAGGCTGGTGGCCAGGTCGAGCACGAGCGGTTCTTCGGCGGTCGGCACGGCGATGGCGATGGGGTTGGTGCCGAGCATGGCCCGGGTACCGCCGAAGGGATGGACCAGCGCCTCGCTCGACGAAAGCGCGATGCCGACGAAACCCAGTGCGGCGATGGCCTCCACATAATGCGCGAGCATGCCGAGATGGTTGGCATTGCGCACGGCGACGAGGCCGATGCCAAGATCCGGAATGTGAGGCGCCAGCCGCTCGATCGCGGCCATGGCGACGACAGGGCCAAATCCCGACGAACCCTCCACCTCCAGCACCGCATCCGCGCGCCAGCGCTGCGTGCCCTTCGTCTGCGGGTCAATGACACCGCGCTCGATGCGCTCGACCAGCCGTGGAAGCCGGTACAGGCCATGCGAAGGGTGCCCCTTCATATCGGCCGTGACCAGGATGCGAGCCTGCAGGGCCGCATGGTCACGCGGTGCGCCATGCTCTTCCAGCAGGCGGGTGGCAAGCGCAAGCGCTGCCGCTTCGGATATGCGCATGATTTTTCCTCCCTATATTAAATCGTATAGGATATAGGATTGTCTTGGCCGCAGCATCGTGCTAGCGATTGAACCTGTCAAGAGGCAAGGCAGCAGATGATTTCGACGAGACCGAAGGAACCCTCGACGGGCACAACCCAGATACCGCGCGCCAACAGCCTGGCGGGCGACGTCTACGAGGCAATCTTCAACCAGCTCATGTCGCTGAAGATCGCGCCGGGGACGCGCATCACGGTCGACAACCTGGTCAGGGAATTCAACGTCTCACACACCCCTATCCGCGAAGCCCTCGGCCGGCTTGAAGGCGAAGGCCTCGTCGTCAAGCAGCATCTGGTCGGCTATCGTGCCGCGCCGCAAATCACGCGCCACCGCTTCGACGAACTCTATGAACTGCGCCTGCTGCTGGAACCTGCCGGCGCTGCGAAGGCAGCCGAGGCGATGAACGACGAAAAGCTGGCCATCCTGACGGAGGCCGCAGGAGTGATGACACGCAGCGACAACAGGGACGAACGAGCGAACTATTCGGCCTTCGCCCGCAAGGATGCCATTTTCCATGACCGCATCATGGAATTTGCCGGCAACGAGTTGATCCGCGAGATGCTGACATTCCAGCACACGCATTTCCATATCTTCCGCCTGATGTTTCATCGCCGTGTCACCGAGGAGGCCCTCGCCGAGCATCAGACGCTGCTTGATGCCTTCGCGGCGCGCGACCCCGGCGCGGCTGCGAACGCAATGCGCATCCATATCGAACATTCGCGCGACCGGCTGTTGCCGGCCTTCGACGAAATCTGAGCAACCCAGCAGGCAAGGTCGTGCCTGCCCGATCTGACAATGAGGAGGAGAACCCATGCCAGGCAAGAAAATCCTGATGCTCACCGGCGATTTCACCGAGGAGTACGAAATCTTCGTCTTTCAGCAGGCGATGGAGGCGGTCGGCCACACGGTGCATATCGTGTGCCCGGATAAGAAGGCCGGCGACATCCTCAGGACGTCGCTGCACGATTTCGAGGGAGACCAGACCTACACCGAAAAACTCGGGCACAACGTCACTATCAACAAGACGTTTTCCGAGGCCGAGAACCAGCTCGATCAGTATCACGCCGTCTACTGCGCCGGCGGGCGTGGACCGGAATATATCCGCACCGACAAGCGGGTGCAGGCGATGGTGCGTCATTTCCACGAGCAGAAGAAGCCTATCTTCACCATCTGCCACGGGGTCCAGATTCTGATCGCGGTCGACGGTGTCGTTCGCGGCAAGAAGGTTGGTGCACTTGGGGCATGCGAACCGGAGGTCACCCTGGCGGGCGGAACCTATATCGACCTGTCGCCAACCGAAGCCTATGTCGATGGCACGATGGTTTCGGCCAAGGGCTGGACGGCGCTCGCCGCCTTTATCCGCGAATGCCTGAAGGTGTTGGGAACGGAGATCCACCACAGCTGAGACGACGGCACCAAGCAACGAAAGGCCCGGCAGGTGACATCTGCCGGGCCTTTTTTTTGCAATGGGCCTGCAATCACGCTCCGCCGCGGTTCCAGCCGCGGCCACGGTCGCCGAACATTTCATAGCCGCCATCGGTGATGGCAAGCGTATCCTCCAGCTTGATGAATCCGCGCTTCGGGTGAAGCATCGTCGTCTCGACCGAGATCACGCTCCCGGCCTCCAGCGGTTTGTCGGCATCGATGCCATCATAGGTGACGGGGTGGTTCGTCATGAGGAATGGCGCTTCGTGGGCGATGAGGCCCATGCCATGGCAGAAAAAGTCGGTGAAGGCCGCCGACGGCGAGGCCTTGAGCTCGGCCTCCGCTGCCACGATCATCTCCTTGCCCGCAGCCCCTGCCCTGACCTGGGCGAAGGCCGCTTGCTGGATGGATTCGACTTCGGCCAGAAGGTCCTCCAGCTCCGCATCCGGCTCGCCGAGCACACCCATGCGGCAGAGGTCACCGATATATCCGTGATAGTTTCCGCCGGAATCGATCGACAGGATCTCGCCCTCGGCCCAGGCCTGCGGCGAGCCCGCGCGATTGTGGCTGGAGCCGAGCGTCAGCAGGCAATATTCGAAGTGCAGGCCGCGGTTCGTTTCCTCCCGGCGCAGTTGCTCGATGATCTCCATCTTCGTCGAGCCGGCGCGGGCCGCCGCGATCGTCGCCAGCATAGAGTCGGTGATCAGTTCGGAAGCGCGTCTCAGCTTTGCCAGTTCATCCGGCGTCTTGACCGCCCTCAGCCGCTCCAACACATGCGTGGCATCGACAAATCGAGCGCCATCCAGCCGAGAGGCAAGCAGGTCGCGGGCGTCGGATGGCAGGAAGGCTGGCTCGATGCCGATGCGCCCACCGGCCTTGCCTATTTTCTTCAGGTGCTCGACGGCGAGCCCTGCGGCATCCTGCGTGCCCCAGCTCGCCGTATGCACGGCAGGCGTCCAGAATGGATTGTTCTGGTGCTCTGCGCCCTCCATGCGGTTACCCACATAGGCGGAGTGATCAGGCGCGCCTTTCTCATAAATCACCATCGGCAGGTACCGGCTATGCCCGATCGCAT
>NZ_VSZV01000152.1:0-7640 GCF_008919455.1 Rhizobium sp. PEPV16 | reverse complement strand
GGTGGCCGCAGCCTGCCGGTTTTACCGATGTCCTGACTTTCACTTCAGAGGAGCGGTCTGATGGAACCTCAACTGAGGTCAACACGATAATGGAAAGACGATCGGCGACGCGTATATGCGTATATAGAGCGTCCCTTCGAATGCCTCGCCGCTTCGCCTGACGAATGCGGCATTACAACCTCAACGAATAGGGTCCCCGTGTTTCTGGAAATTGGAATTGTGGCGTTTCTCACCATCCTGAATGGTGTGCTCGCCATGTCTGAGCTGGCCGTCGTGTCTTCTCGAACGGCCCGCCTGAAGGTTCTCTCCGACAATGGAAGCAAGGGCGCAGCTCAAGCGATCAAACTTGCCGAAAACCCCGGTCGTTTTCTCTCTACGGTGCAGATCGGCATCACGCTGGTCGGCGTTCTATCCGGCGCTTTCTCAGGGGCCACGCTCGGCGGCCGCCTGAGCGGATGGCTGGAAGCCCAGGGAATGTCATCGACGGCCGCTGATGCCATTGGCGTAGGTTCGGTCGTTGTGGCAATCACATATCTTTCGTTGATCATCGGCGAACTTGTTCCAAAGCAGATCGCATTGCGGGAACCCGAAGCGGTTGCGGCCAAGGTCGCACCAGCTATGGCGGTCCTTTCAAAAATCGCGCTGCCACTTGTGTGGCTTCTAAACGCCTCCGGAAATCTTGTGCTCAAGCTCTTGGGCCAGGCAGGAAAAGGTGGCGACAATGTCTCTGACGCAGAGATCAAAACTGTTCTGGCCGAGGCGCAGTCGGCTGGAGTGATCGAAAGCGAAGAGTCCGCGATGATATCGGGTGTCATGCGGCTGGCGGACCGCACCGCCCGAGCGCTTATGACGCCCCGACGCGACGTCGAAATTATCGATATTGACGACAGCCTTGATGAAATCCGGACCCAGTTGCACAGGACGAAGCGGTCGCGGTTGCCCGTTCGAAAAGGCAGTTCGGACGAGGTGATCGGCATCCTTCCGGTCAAGGACTTCTACGACGCGATGTCCGAACACGGGACTGTCGACATCAGGGCGCTGACGCAGGATGTCCCGGTGGTTTCAGACCTCGCAACTGCCATCAATGTTATTGAAGCCATCAGGAAATCGCCCATTCATATGGTGCTGGTTTTCGACGAGTACGGCCACTTCGAGGGGATTGTCTCGTCGGGTGACATTTTGGAAGCAATCATGGGGGCTCTGCAGGAGGGACCTGTCGATGAACAGGCCATCGCTCGTCGAGACGACGGCTCTTATCTCGTGTCGGGCTGGACGCCGATTGACGAATTCGCTGAATTCTTAAACCTCAGGCTCGATGACGATCTGGAATATCAGACTGTCGCCGGTCTGGTGTTGGAAGAGCTGAAACATCTGCCCGAATTGGGGGAGAGCTTCACGAGAGGTGGATGGCGCTTCGAGGTCATCGATCTCGACGGGAGGCGCGTCGACAAAATACTTGTGTCTGAAGATCGAGGGTGACGGCTTGGCCCGTGTCGTCAAGCTCGACGGCAGCAACATCGACACCGTCCGCATGGAAGACGTGGTCCGACACCAGGAGGTACCGCCATGGCATGGTCCGCCAGCCAATATGTGAAATTCGAGGACGAACGCACGCGGCCGGCGCGCGATCTTCTGGCACAGGTGCCGTTGCAGAGTCTTCGTCGCGCCATCGACCTCGGCTGCGGGCCGGGCAATTCCACCGAACTCATCATCGAGCGTTATGGGGCTGCCGGCATCTCCGGCCTCGACAGCGACATCAACATGCTGGAGGCGGCGCGCAAAAGGCTGCCGGGCACAGCCTTCGTCGAGGCTGATCTCGCCAGCTGGCACCCGGCCGAACCGGCCGATCTGCTCTTTGCCAATGCGGTCTTCCAGTGGCTGCCCGATCACCTCGACATCTTCGAGAGACTGATGGACGGGCTTTCCGAAGGCGGCATTCTTGCCGTGCAGATGCCCGACAATCTCGGCGAACCCTCGCATCTGGCAATGGAAGAGACCGCCCATGCCGGCCCGTGGAAATCCGCCTTCGAAGCGAAGAGCGTGCGCCGCAAGGCGCTGCCGCCGTCGTCCACTTATTACTCCAGGCTGATTGCAAAAGCATCGCGCGTCGATATCTGGCACACCGTCTACAATCACCCGATGGCGGATGCTGCAGCGATTGTCGAATGGGTGAAGGGAACCGGACTGATGCCCTACCTCGCCCATGCCGGCGAGGAGCATCGCGAGGCATTCCTGGCCGAATACCTGGAGCGGGTGGAAAAGGCCTATCCCAAGATGTCGGACGGGCGGGTGCTGCTCAGGTTTCCGAGGACCTTCGTGGTGGCTGTGAAAGGGTAATCGGCCGCCCACCACCAAGCTGACGTGGGCTCATCCAGTCCGGATGGTGTCAAATGCTTGTTATCCCTCGCCTGCATATGTTGCGGCAAAGCCGGCGCGCAGTATAGTCGGCCGCAAATTCCAAGGAGATGACACATGGACGCTGCCCCTACCCCGCCGGTCACCCTCGTCATCTTCGGCGCCACGGGCGACCTGACGCGCCGCCTGCTGGTGCCGGCGATCATCAATCTGACGCGCAGCCGCCTGGTCGGCGAGGATCTCCACATTCTCGGCATCGGCATCGAACCGGGTGACGACGAATTCCTGCGTGGGCGGCTCGATCAATTCCTCAACCATCTGAGCGGCGAAGCGCCGACGGTGAAGGACGAAGCCTGGGAAAGTCTGCGCCGGCGCATTTCCTATACGTCCGGAGATTTCACCAAGGACGATATTTTCGTCGAGATCGGCAAGCGGCTGGGGTCGCATGCCAATGCCGCCTTCTATCTCGCGGTGCCGCCATCCTTCTTCGGGACGATCGTCGAGAAACTTGCCGCCCATGGGCTGACCAATGAAAGCGACGGCGTCTTCCGCCGCGTCGCCATCGAAAAGCCGTTCGGCACCGATCTCGCCTCGGCGCGGGCGCTCAATGCACAGATCCTCGCGCAGGTCGGGGAAAGCCAAGTCTACCGGCTCGACCATTTCCTCGGCAAGGAAACCGTGCAGAACCTGATGACGGCGCGTTTCGCCAATATGATGATCGAGTCCTTGTGGAACAGCCGCTACATCGATCATGTGCAGATCACCGCCGCCGAAATCGTCGATGTCGGCAGCCGCGGCAAATTCTACGATGCAACCGGCGCATTGCGCGACATGGTGCCGAACCATCTCTTCCAGCTGCTGGCGATGATCGCCATGGAGCCGCCGAACAGCTTCGATGCCGAAGCGATCCGCAACGAGAAGAGCAAGGTGCTGAAGGCGCTGCGCATCTATACGCCTGAGGAGGCCAAGACGCATGGCGTGCGCGGCGCCTATGGCGCAGGCCCGCTCAGCGGTGCTGAGCTTCCGGCCTATCGCGATACCAAGGACGTCTCGCCCGACAGCCGGACCGAGACTTTCGTGGCGCTGAAGCTCTATGCCGATACCTGGCGCTGGGCCGGCGTGCCCTTCTATCTCAGGACCGGCAAGGCGCTGACGGCGCGCGACACTGAGATCGTCATCACCTTCCAGCCGGTTCCCTTCGCGCAGTTTCGCGAGACCGACGTCAAGCGGCGCCTGCCGCCGAACCGGCTGGTGATCCAGGTGCAGCCCGACGAGGGCATGAGCATGGAAATCTCGATCAAATCGCCGGGGCTTTCGGTCGATACCGTGCCGGTATCGCTCGATTTCCGCTATGCCGACAAATTCGATATTGCCAAGACGACCGGCTATGAATCACTGCTCTACGATCTCTTCATCGGCGACCAGACGCTGTTCCAGCGCGCCGACGGGATCGAGGCAGGATGGGCTGCGGTGCAACCCTTCCTCGATATCTGGGCCAAGGATGAGAGCGTGCCTGACGCTTACGCGCCGGGCAGCATGGGACCGATCTGCGCCGACGAACTGATCCAGCGCGACAGGCGGCAGTGGCATGAACTCGGCGTCGTGCTGCACAAAAACGACAAATAGCCGGTCCTGCTTCCTGATCTGGGACTATCCCATCAGCGGCAGGCGTCGCTTAACGTACCGTCGCGCTCTGCCGCGCGGTACTGACGCGTTCCGGGCCGCGGGCAGGTGGTGCGATCCGACGGAATGACGACGGTGATATCACCAGTTTCGACTGGATCGAGCGGAATCATGAGTCCGCCATTGGATTCCGCCCCCGGCACCGTGCCGGGTGGCATGCCGCCGAAGCGGCCGCTAGAGTCCATATCAGCAAGTGCCTGGGAGAAAGCCGGAGCGGCGAAGCCGAGGAGAATGATCGAGGCTGCTGCAAGAAACATACGCATGATGCTATTCCCTATGGTTTCAGCGATGCGACAGAAACAGCAGGACGACCTCATTGTTCCCCCGGAAGCGGAGGCGGAGGATCAAAGTTTGGCGATTGGAACATGGCGCCTCAGAGCAGGCGATCTCCGGTTCAATCGCGCCAGCGCGACAGCAGCCTGTCGAGACCTGTCGGATAGAGATCGATGCCGGCGTCCCGCAGACTGTCGCGGCCGAACCAGCGCGCCGTCGCCGCCGTCTCGTCGAGTTCGGAATAGCGGATTTCCTCGCGCTGATAGAGCGACGCATCGGCCAGTTCGATATCGGCCGCGAAGATGTATTCGTGACCGATTGCGCCTTGATGCTCGTAGATGTTTTCAAGCAGATGCCAGGGACCGACGATGCGGATATCGGTCTCGAGTTCCTCCCTGAATTCGCGGTGCAGAGCCTCTTCGCGGCTTTCGCCGAATTCGATCGCGCCGCCGAGCGGGCGAACGCCCTTGATGCGGCCGCTGTCATCCTCCACTTCGGCGGCAAGCAGCTGATCTTTCCGCCAGGCGAGGCCGATCACCTTCACCCTGATCTGCTGCGATGGGCGCCAGACGGTCACGAGCTCTCCTTCCATCCAATGGCAGCCGTTAATTAGCGGGCGGAGGCTGCAAGGCAAGGCGATCAGGGCCACCGCGGCCGGATACCGCCGATCACCAGACGATCGGATGAGTAGCGACCTGCTTAACGTCAAGGATTGACATCTATTGCCATCACGGTGTGACAGCTTCATATTGACGACAACGAAACGAAAACCATGCCCAACGTTGCGCTCGGGAACCACTACGAAGAATTTGTCCGGAAGCAGCTCGAGTCCGGCCGCTACAATAATGCCAGCGAGGTTGTCCGTGCAGGCCTGCGGCTACTGGAGGATCATGAGGCGGCCCGCGAGCGCTGGCTCAATGAAGAAATTCCGGCGCGCTACGACGACCTAGTGAACAAGCCGGGCCTCGGCATCCCGGCCGAGACAGTGCGCGCCCGCTTTGAAACCAAGCGCCGGAATGACGCGGCGAAAGCCAAGTAGGGCATAGCCTACCGCATTATCTACCATCCGAAGGCAGAAGCCGAACTCGACAAGCTCTAGCCGATATCGCCGTTGAGGCGGGAACCGGCATCGCCGGCGACTTCGTTCACGCAGTGATCACTTTCATTGAGGCCCTGGAGACGTTTCCGGAACGGGGCACGGTGCGGGAAGGCCGGATTCCTGGCCTCCGGATCATCGGCTATCGGCGCAGCGTCAGCGTGGCGTTCTCGGTGAGCGGCAATAACGTCACCATATTGGGCGTGTTTGCGCGTGGGCGTGATATCACCGACGAACTCCTCGGGGAGCGACAACGGTGAGCCGACCGGCGAGCGCCTTCCGAATGAACGGCAGGTACGGCTCCCTCAGGTTCAGCTTGCCGTGCTGCCGACTGGCCACCTCTTCAAGTGGGACCAGGGCAAAATATGATGAGCCTCGCGGCGACGCCGCGAAGGCTCTTTCTCGTCGTCGCTCAGACGAACTGGCTGAGGCCCGGGACGGAAGCGACGACCTCGTCGACGACCTCCTCGCCGGCATATTGCTTGGCGATCGCGATGGTTTCCTTGGCAAGCGAGGTGATCTCGCCCATGCCGAGGCCTTCGCCCATCAGCTGCTGGCCGAGCCCCATGATGCCGCCGCCGCCGAGCGAGCTCATCAGCCCGCCGAGCAGACCGCCGCCGCCGGCGCCCTCGCCATTGAACTGGGCAACGAGATCGGCGCCGCCGGGGATCGCTTCGATCATCTTGGCAACCGGACCATCGGCGGCCTCGCGCTGCAGGAAGCCGAGCATCATGCCGAGCGCCTTTTCGGCCAGATCAGGCGCAATACCCACACGATCGGCGATCTGGGTCACAATTTCATTCATCGTCAGCCTCCTGTTTTTTGACGTTAACGTCAACGTTAATCGAGATTCGACCGCAACTCAAGCCGACCCCTCCCCGGGCCGCACTTTGTCCGGTTTTGCTTTTAATGCAAACAGTTGTCCGCATCCATCTCCCTGCTTATAACAGGGAAACGATGGTTCGATGAAGGCGGCAGAAGCACGCCTTCTCATACAAATGGCGGCAGAGCCCCAAGGGAGCATTCCGAATGATCGAGGAAGGCAAGATTTTCATCGGCGCGAGCCGCAATCCCGATGACAGCATCAATAAGCCGGAATATCTCGACCTGAAATTCGGCAATCGCCACGGCCTCGTCACCGGCGCAACCGGCACCGGCAAGACGGTGACGCTGCAGGTGCTAGCTGAAGGTTTCTCGCGGGCCGGCGTTCCGGTGTTTGCGGCCGATATCAAGGGCGACCTTTCCGGCATCGCCGCCAGGGGCGAGCCCAAGGACTTCCTGACGAAGCGCGCCGAGCAGATCGGCTTCACCGACTACGAATTCGACCAGTTTCCGGTGATCTTTTGGGATCTGTTCGGCGAGAAGGGCCACCGGGTGCGCACCACCATCGCCGAGATGGGACCGCTGCTGCTCGCCCGCCTGATGGATGCCTCCGAACCGCAGGAAGGCGTCATCAACATCGCCTTCAAGATCGCCGACCAGGGCGGGTTGCCGTTGCTCGACCTCAAGGATTTCAGCTCGCTGCTCAACTACATGGGCGAGAACGCCAGCCAACTTTCCAACCAGTACGGACTGATCTCCAAGGCTTCGGTCGGCTCGATCCAGCGGGCGCTGCTCGTTCTCGAACAGCAGGGTGCGGAGCACTTCTTCGGCGAACCGGCGCTGAAAATCACCGACATCATGCGCACCAGCAACAGCGGCTACGGCCAGATCTCGGTGCTGGCCGCCGACAAGCTGATGATGAACCCGCGTCTTTACGCAACCTTCCTGCTCTGGCTGCTTTCCGAGCTCTTCGAGGAATTGCCCGAAGTGGGCGATCCCGAAAAGCCGAAGCTCGTCTTCTTCTTCGACGAGGCGCACCTGCTCTTCAACGACGCGCCGAAGGTGCTGACCGAACGTGTCGAGCAGGTGGTACGGCTGATCCGCTCGAAGGGCGTCGGCGTCTATTTCGTGACGCAGAATCCACTCGACGTGCCGGAAACGGTGCTCGCCCAACTCGGCAACCGGGCGCAGCACGCCTTGCGCGCCTATTCGCCGCGCGAGCAGAAGGCAGTGAGGACGGCGGCCGATACATTCCGTGCGAACCCGGCCTTCGATTGCGCCACCGTCATTACCAATCTCGGCACCGGCGAGGCACTGGTCTCGACGCTCGAGGCCAAGGGCGCGCCTTCGATCGTCGAGCGCACGCTGATCCGCCCGCCCTCCGGCCGCGTCGGCCCGGTTACGGATGCCG
>NZ_VSZV01000216.1:0-13873 GCF_008919455.1 Rhizobium sp. PEPV16 | reverse complement strand
CGATGGGCGATTCCAAGCCCTATACGTTTGCCACGGCGGACGGTCAGTTCACCGGTTTCGATATCGAGCTGTTTCTCAACGTCGTCTCCCGCCTCGGCTTTCAAAAAGACAAGGTGACGTTCACGGGCCAGGAATTTTCAGCACTCCTGCCGTCGGTCGCAAACGAAAGGTTCGACGTTGCCGTTGCGGCGATCGGAACCACCGAAGCCCGCAAGAAGACCGTCGACTTTTCCGACGGCTATCTTGCCGGTTATCTCTCCGTCCTGACCCCGGATGCCGCTATCAAGGATGCCGATGGCCTCAAGGGCAAGCGTCTCGGCGTCGTGCAGGGGACCTTGCAGGAAGTCTATGCAGCCAAGAATTTCGGGGGAACCGATCTGGTGAAATTTCCCGACAACAATTCTGCCGTGGCCGCGCTCAACAACGGAACGGTCGATGCGCATTTTCTCGACTACGAGGCCGCCAAGCAATATGGCGAGCGCTATCCCGCGCTGAAGGTCGCCGTGAATATCCCGTCCTTCGATGCGCCTGCTGGCTTCGTGGTCCGAAAAGGAAATGATGCATTTCGCACGGCGCTCAACGGCGCGCTTCACGATGCGATGCAGGACGGCACCTGGAAGACCCTTTACGAAAAGTGGTTCCCCGGCTCGCCGATGCCGGAACAGTATCTTCCCAAGAAGTGATGCCGTAAGCCGCCCGCTCATGGCGGGCGGCTTACCAAGGCACTGCTAAAGCATGTCGCGCAAAAGTGTGCCGCGGTTTTGCGACAACGACATGCGTAAAAACAAAGACCTAAAGCGCGACAAGCGAATCTGAAAGATCGCGATGCGCTTTAGTCGGCGTCTGCATCGGCAAGAATTCATGGGGATCTGAATGAACTGGCTTGAAAATCTGCGCCGCAGCTTCCTGGACTGGGACGCTATGGCGGAAGTTCTGCCGAGCATGATCAGCGTCGGCCTGAAGAATACTCTAATTCTGGCCGCTGCCTCGACCGTGCTCGGCGTCATCATCGGTATGGCGCTTGCCGTGATGGGCATCTCGCAATCCCGCTGGCTGCGGCTGCCGGCGCGCATCTACACCGATATCTTCCGCGGGCTGCCGGCGATCGTCACGATCCTGATCATCGGCCAGGGTTTTGCCCGGATTGGGCGCGAGATCTTCGGTCCGTCTCCATTTCCGCTCGGCATCCTGGCGCTCAGCCTGATTGCCGGTGCCTATATCGGCGAAATCTTCCGGTCCGGCATTCAAAGCGTCGAGCGCGGCCAGATGGAAGCCTGCCGGGCGCTCAGCATGAGCCACGGGCAGGGCATGCGCCTGATCGTCATCCCCCAAGGCATCAGGCGGGTTCTGCCGGCGCTGGTCAATCAGTTCATCGGAAACGTCAAGGATTCCAGCCTTGTCTACTTCCTCGGATTGCTTGCTTCCGAGCGGGAGATCTTCCGGGTCGGCCAGGATCAGGCCGTCGTCACCGGCAATCTGTCACCGCTGCTGCTGGCGGGCGTCTTCTATCTCGTCATCACCGTGCCGCTGACCCACTTCGTCAATTATATCGATGCGAGACTGCGCCTGGGAAAACAAGGCCGCGGCTCGGGTGCTGCGAGCGGATTGGTCGAGGTAAGCGAGTTGCGGGCCGCTGCCGGCCCCCATCCCACGGGCACGGCCGAGGAGAGTACGCCGCGCTTCAAGGGCGGCGCCCTGAACATCCGGGACCTCACCATGGCCTATGGCGATCTCGACGTGTTGAAGGGTGTCGATCTCGACATCGCCGCTGGTACCGTCACCTGCATTATTGGCCCTTCCGGCTCGGGCAAGTCGACGCTGCTGCGCTGCATGAACAGGCTTGTCGAGCCGAAGGGCGGCGACATCCTGCTCGATGGCGAGAGCATCCTGGCGATGAAACCGGAGAGGCTGCGCCGGCGTGTGGGCATGGTGTTCCAGCACTTCAACCTGTTTCCCGACCACACGGCACTCGAGAACGTCATGCTTTCGCTGACCAAGATCAAGAAGATGCCGAGGCAAGAGGCGCGGCGCATCGCCGAGGCGCGTCTGGCCGAGGTCGGTCTCGCAGAGCGTCGGGATCATCGGCCGGCAGGTCTGTCGGGTGGGCAGCAGCAGCGCGTCGCCATCGCACGCGCGCTGGCCATGGATCCGGAGGTCATGCTTTTCGACGAAGTGACGAGTGCGCTGGATCCCGAGCTGGTGAAGGGCGTGCTCGACCTGATGGCCGCTCTCGGCCGCCAGGGCATGACGATGGCCGTGGTGACGCATGAGATGGGATTTGCGCGCAGGGTGGCCGATCAGGTCGTCTTCATGGATGAGGGCCGCATCGTCGAGGCTGGCTGCCCGCAGCAGATTTTCGACAATCCCCGAAGCGAGCGGCTGAAGCGCTTCCTTGCTGAAGTTCTCTGAACCGCCTGAAGCAACGCATGGTGCCCCCGGTCGTCCTCATGCCGGGCGCGCCGGATTTCATTCGATCTAGCAAGAGCAGAAAACAAGGTTATCGACATGAATGCTTCCACCAAACCTTCGAAGGTCGTCGTCATCGGCGGCGGCATCTTTGGCGTCTCGACCGCTGTCCATCTGGCCCGGCTCGGGGTCAGCACCGTGCTCATCAATGATGGCCCGCTTGCTAACGGCGCCTCCGGCCGTTCGCTCGCCTGGCTCAACTCGGCGCGCAAACGCTCCGATGCCTATCACAGGCTGCGCTTGGCCGGCATAGATCGCTACCGTACGCTGGCCGCCCGGTATCCCGATGCGCCGTGGCTGCGCTTCGGCGGTGGCCTGACCTGGGATGCGGACGATGCCAACGAGATCGCCGAAATCTTCGACTATGAGCGCGACCTCGGCTATCACGCGCAATGGCTCACCCCGGATAGAATTGCTGGGGTAACGCCGGGTGTGGACGCCAGTACTGTGACGCGCCAAGGCGCGATCTTCAATCCCGGGGAGGGCTGGGTCGATCTTCCGTCCTTGATGGACGTGCTCGCGCAGGAATTCCGCACGCTGGGCGGCGAGATCATCACGGACGCGGGTCGCGCGACGGTCGATGTCGAAAGCGGGCGTGCCCGTGGCGTGATCACGGCAGACGGCATGCGCCGGGATGCGGATGCCGTGCTGCTTGCTGCCGGCGGCGACGTTCCCGCAATCGTGGCCGAGGCCGGCCAGCATATCGGCGATGCAACGCCTGTCGCCCTTCTCGTCCGGACCAAGCCGATCCGCCATCCGCTGAAGGCCGTGCTCAACACCCCTCGCGTCGCCATCCGGCCGACGCCCAACGGTGGATTCGCGCTCGACGCCGCTTGGTCCGAGGAAGAGGTGAGCGTGAAGCCCGACGGCAGCTATGATGTCAGGCAATCGACGCTGGAAGGATTGCTGCGCGAGGCCTCCAGGGTTCTCGAAGGCAATCCGGTGCTGGAGGTCGAAGATTATGGGGTCGGCCCGAAGCCCATCCCGGGCGACGGCGAGCCCGTCTTCGGTGAGTTGCCGTCGATCTCGGGTTATTTCGTCGCCTTCAGCCACAGCGGCGCCACCCTCGGCCTGATTGCCGGCGAACTTCTGGCGGACGAGATTGTCACCGGACGCCGCCATCCGCTGCTGGCGGACTTTCGGCCGGAGCGTTTCAGCGCGTCGCGAAGATGAAGGCAGCAGCGGAGGCCGATGCATCCTTCTGAGCCGTCGAGCGTTCTATCGCACAGGAACAACTGGAGACGCATCATGAAGGACGAACTCAGGGACACCGGCACAAACAACGACATGCGCGACGGTGTGGAAACCGCGCCGGCCTCCTTCGAGGAGGCAAGCATCAACCCTGATCTTATCAGACGTGAGGGTTTCGCCAGCGAGGCCGAATATCGGGCATATATTGCGACGCTCGGTGGTCATGCTTCCGTTGGAGACACTGTCGAGGAGCCTCTCCCGATCTACGAAGGTCATGTCCTGGAAGGCCGTCTGCAAGAACTGAGAGAAGAACTCGAAAACCTTCGCGCTCGCCTTCACGTGATCCAACATCAGGCCGCGACCGTCGTTACGGAGAACGTCCGATGGGCCGATGCCAGCGCCCATGCGCAGCTCGGCAATCAGCCGTGGCTCAAGCTGGCAGGTGCTATGGCGGCGGCCTTCGTCGTCACGCGGGGCATCATGCGGTTGCCTCTGGGAGCCGTGGCGACGACGGCGCTACCATTGGTGGCGGCAGCGATGAACCGGAAGCTCGCCCAACGTCGATGACTATCAGGCAAAGCCGATTTCCGCGAGCAGAGGCAGGTGGTCCGACGCAACCCTTGTTAGGCGGTTTTCCAGGACCGCCGCCTGTTTGACGATGAGATCGTCAGTGACGAAGATGTGGTCGAGGCGCATCAGCGGGTAGCGCGAGGGAAAGGTCGCTCTCGGCGCGGCGCTGCCTGCAAGCTGGGCGTCCTTCAATGACCGCGCGGCAAGTCGGTAAGTCGCCGATGACGGAATAGCGTTGAAATCGCCGCAGAGGATGGTTGGAAGAGGTTCATCCGCCATGCCGTGCAGCCAGCCGGGGTTCAGCAATGTCGTCATCTGCCGGATGCGCTCGCGGCCACGAAGGCCGAGATGGGTGTTGACGACCAGCAGTTTTCTGTCGCCGACCAGTATTTCGACGGAAATGGCGCCGCGCTGTTCGCCGATGGATGGCAATGGTCCGGCCTTGACCGCGCCTGTCGGCAGCGAAGTGATGATCGCATCGCCATACTGCTCCTCGGCGATCGACAGCGCCGGATGGAAATGAGCCTGCATCTTCAAAAGCGAGGCGATCGCATGGGCCTGGTCGACGCCGCCGGTCCTGCGCCTGAGGACGTCGACCTCTTGAAGAGCAACGATATCAGCCTCAGCCTCGGCGATGACAGAAGCTATGCGGGCGGGATCGAGCTTCCGGTCGCCGCCGATACAGCTATGCACATTATAGGTGAGGAGTTTGATTGATTTGTCCGGCATAGACCCGCTGAAAGCTCGTTCCCCGAGGACATAGAACTTGTCCTTCGGGGGAACACAGAACTCGTTTGATCGTTCCAGATCATCGAGGTTAGCGCGTTCGTGCGTTCTTCGAACGCGCGAAGGACGCTCTAACCCGTAAAATCTGCGCATTGCGTTTCGGATTGGATAATCGATGAGCTGGAAAAGCATAATCTGGAATGGACTGCTGGCTGCCGCCCTTTGTCTTGCGGTCTTCCTTCTCTATCGGATCTTCCAACAGTACAGCCTGGATGAGATCGTCCAATCGGTTCGCAGCATTCCATTCTCGACCTTCTGCACAGCGCTTCTGTTTACGGCGGCATCTTATCTCTGCCTCAGTTGCTTCGACCTCCTGGCGATCCGCTCGCTCGGCAAATCCTTGCCCTACCGGAACATCCTGCTCGCCTCGTTCGTCAGTCTTTCGCTCGGCCACAATATCGGCTTTGCGGGGTTAAGCAGCGGCGCCTTTCGCTATCGCTTCTATTCACGCTGGGGGCTGACGGCGGAGGACGTGGCGAAGATCATCCTGTTTTGCGGCGTCACGGTGGGGCTTGGGCTCATCACGCTTGGCGGCATTGCTATGATCGTCAATCCCCGCGATGCCGGGCGCCTGCTGCGCATCGATCCGGCAAGTGTGCGCATCTTCGGCGTGCTGGCGCTGGTCGTGCCGGTCGTCTATGCCGGCCTGGCGTTTTTCATCCGCGGCATCTTACGGCTGTGGCGCTGGTCGTTTCAGCTGCCGCGATTTTCGATCGCGGTAGCGCAGATCGGAATTGGGACGATCAACTTCATGTTCGTCTCCGCCTGCCTGCACCAGATGCTTTCCACTTTCGGCGACGTGGCCTTCTTCAGGTCGGTAACGGCTTACGTCCTTGCCAATTCCGCGATCCTCGCAACGCATATTCCGGGCGGTCTCGGCGTGCTCGAGGCGACGGTCTCCTATGTCGTGCCGAAGGAGGCCTCGATCGGCGCGCTGATTGCTTTCCGCTGCGCCTATTTCTTCATCCCGCTGGCGCTCGGCACGACGCTTCTCGTCATCAGCGAGGTCGTTTTCCGGCGGAGCTCACGCGGGGCGGAAGATGAGGCGGATGAGCGCGTCGAGGCCCAGTCGGTTTAAAGCTGCGAAGGGTCGAGCCGGGTCGAAGATCGCCGTGCCAAAAATCGGTGAAATGCTGCCCGACAGTTCCACGGTGAATTCCCGTAAACCCCGAGGCCCGTCATTGAGCGCCTCAACTGCCTCGATCAACGAGCCGCTTTGCATAAAGGCTGCGGCAAAGCTTTCCGGGGTGGTTCCGAGATATTCCGAAAGCAGGCGATTGCGCAGATCCACGATCGCGCGCCTGTGCTCGCCATTACTGGCCTCTACAAGCATGTCGCATTCGCAATCCAGCCCTTCCGAGCGATTGTTTAAGTTGGAGGAGCCAATGCGGACCAGCTCATCATCGGCGATGATCAGTTTGGAATGGACGAGTACCTCCACCTCGCCGCTCTCTTTCGCCGTGACTAGGCCGGGCACGATTGGCCCGGGCACGACGGCATAATAGACGCGCAGGCGGTCCGCACGATCGGCGCGTTTCAGGCGGCGGATGACCCGGTCGCGATTGCCACCCATGACAATCCTTTCGATCAGCCCGTGAGAGCTGCGCGTGCAGATGATGACGACTTCAGGCCCGTCTTCCTCCTGCAGCCGCGCGGCAATGGCGTCGGCGACGCGGAAGGAGGCGAGATATTGCGCCTCGATGTAAAGCTGCCGCCGTGCCCGGGCGATGACGTCCAATGTCATGGCGATGCCGTCGCTGATGCCGGGGCGAAGTGCGGTCGAGGGCTCAGTCAGCGCGAAGCTGACTGCGGTCTCCCTCATGGAAACGGCGAGATCGTCCGGCCAGGCAAAGGGAACGTTTTCGGCCAGCGGCAGGTGGTTTTCACCGGTGGTGTTTTCCCAGCGCCGCCTGGCGATATCGCCGATCAACCTGGCAGCGTCGCCGGTGACCATTGCCTGAACGTCATGCAACGGATCATAGGAAACACCCTTGGGGTCACGTCGCAATGTATCCTTGGCGCGGTGGAGCCAGGTGTCCCACCGGCGCGACGTCAGGTCTATGCCGCCGATGAAGGCGACGGCGTCGTCGATGCAGACGAGTTTCTGGTGGTGGCAGCCGCGCAATGTCGGCTGAAGCTCGAAGCGTAGATCGATCCGCGTATTTCTGGGAAAGCTTTTCTTCCGCAGCATCTGCAGGGACTTGCCAGAATAAACGGGGCCAAGCGCCCAGATGAGGATGCGTATTTCGAGCTCCGGATTTGCCGCTGCCAGGGCATGCAACAGGTCGGCCAGGGTTTCATCGGACTTATCGGGTTCCAACCCGATGTATGCATTGAAATCCCACCCGATGATCCAGATGGTGCGCCTCGCCTGCCGCAACGCACGCGCCAGCTCGGCGAAATAGCTGTTGCCATTGATCAGGAAGGCCGCCTTGGCAGCGCTCCCTTCCAGACACAAGGCGCTGCCCTCCTGTTTTTGGCGGTCGCTCGGCCGTTTTGATTTTGTCTGCGACAAGCTCGGGTTATTGAAGATGGTTTCGAATGTCGTCATGATTGCCTCGGCCTCTAACTGGAGCACAAACGCCCGGAATTTGCCTGGGTTCCCCGATGGCGTTGGACGGCGGCCGCCAGTCGTGCAGAATGCAAGGAAACGAGATGTCACAACGAGCAGGCAGCGCCGATCTACCCCTTCACGGGGGACGCGTGCCGCATTGGCTCGGCGACCGGATGACGCGACTCGGAACGCTGATCACCGAGGCGATCGTCCATCACTATGGCCGCGACGAATTCCTGCGCAGGCTCGCGCATCCCTTCTGGTTCCAGTCCTTCGGCTCGGTCATGGGCATGGACTGGCATTCTTCCGGTATCACCACCAGCGTTCTCGGCGCGCTGAAGCGTGGGCTGAAGCCGCGTGCCGGCGAGCTCGGCCTGCATGTCTGCGGCGGTCGTGGCGCGCATTCTCGCAAGACGCCTCAGGAACTCGTCTCGATCGGCGAGCGCGTCGGTCTCGACGGCGAGGGGCTCGCGACCACGAGCCGTCTCATCGCTAAGGTCGACAGCGCCGCCCTTCAGGACGGGTTCGACCTTTATCTGCACGGGTTCATCGTTGCCGATGACGGCCATTGGGTGGTGGTGCAGCAAGGCATGAACGGCGACAGGCGTCAGGCCCGGCGCTATCATTGGCTGTCCGAAGGGCTGGAGAGCTTCGTCGACTCGCCGCATGCGGCAATCGAGGGAAGGAGCCAGGGCGAGATCGTCAATTTTTTGCCGACAGGCGCGCCGAACGCTCGCGGCGCGGTCAGCTCGATCTGCTGACAACCCTCGGGCCCGACCGGATCATCCGCGAAGCCGCCGCACTGCTGCGTGCCGAAGAGCCGGCGCCGGAACCTGCCCAACAGCTGATGCTGCCGCACCTGATCATGCCTTCCCATCACGATGTCCGCGAGAGCGACGTCAACATGCGGCGCCTGCACGGAAATCTGGCTGCCGCTGCCGACCGCGGGCCGGCGGATTTCGAAGAGCTGCTGCTCGTTCCAGGCGTCGGCGCCCGCACTGTGAAGGCGTTGGCGATGGTGGCGGAAGTCGTCCACGGCGCGCCCTGCCGCTTTTCCGATCCGGCGCGCTTCTCGATCGCCCATGGCGGCAAGGACCGCCATCCTTTTCCGGTCCCGCTCAAGGTCTATGACGAGACGATCGCCGTGATGAAATCGGCGGTGCAGAAGGGCAGGCTCGGACGCGAGGAGGAGTTGCAGGCTCTCAAGCGCCTGGACGACCAATCCAGGCAGATGGAACGCTATGTCACGGGTCCCGACCTCAAGGAAATCATCGCGGGCGAATTCCGCCAATCCGCCGATTTCGGCGGCCGCAGCGTCTTCGGCTGGGAGGAGCCGCCCGCAGAGTAGGGCGCCTCTTTATGCCACTATCTTAACTCGCTGAGCCGGGCAGGGTGACCTCACCGTTTTCCTCACCATCCCAGTACCGGATGGAGGACGCCGAAACTTTGATAAGAACGATCCCGGGAGTGTCCACACCTTCGGGAAACCACCGCTCGAGATCGAGCACCCAATGTTCTTCGAAAGCCGCCTTGTCCCGCACCAGCGAGGCGAAGCCCTCCACAGCGATGAAAATCCCCGGTTTGCCGAGGAGGCTGGGAGGCGCCGTGAACGTCAGCGAGACGGTGTCGATACCTTCGATCTCCGTGATTTTCCTGGTGTCTTCATAGGAAAAGAACCAGGAATCCCCGTCATATTCGACGTCGCCGTTATTGCTCATCGGTCGGGCCGAGATGCGGCCCGACCCGGCGTTCGTCGACAGCATGCAGAAATCGATCTTCTTCAGTTGCGAGGATAGGTCTTCGAGGGTCATGGACGCCATTGCGATCTCCCGGGTTTGAATGCTCGGAAGTAGCGTGCAAGCGTCCAGATTGTTCCGTGGAAAGTCCACGACTAAGTCTCGATCCGTTTGAGATTAAGCTTCCATCCGAGCGGTGCCTCGAGGATGAGCATGGTGAAGACAGGAAGGTTCCACTGGTTGCAACGTCCTGTGTGAAGCTAAAGATACGCGGCGCTGTAGCTTCAATGGCCGTCGGGCGGGACGGCTTCGACTGGAACCGTCTCTTTCAGGTTCTTCCGGTGGAAGATGAAGAGCCCCGCAACGACGATGATTGCGGCACCGACGATGATCTGCGTATCGGGAATATCATTGAAGAAGAGGTAGCCGAGGACGATCGCCCAGAGCAGAAGCGTATATTGCAGCGGGGCAAGCAGCGATGCCGGCGCGAGCTTCAGCGAGCGCGTGATGAGCAGATGTGCGCAGGAGGCGACGATGCCGAGCAGCAGCATGCCGGACCAATCAATGAGCGTTGCCGGCTGCCAGTGGCCGACGCTTAAAACGATGCCGGTGACGAGCGCCGCGATCGTCTGCCAGGTCACGAGCGTCGTGTCGCTGGTCGAGCGCAGATAGCGGCTCATCACCAGCGACAGCGCAAAGGCAAGGCTGCCGGCAAGACCGAAGAGCGATGGAAGCGACAGCATCGCCGTGGATGGACGCAACGCGATGACGACGCCGGCAAAGCCGATCAGAACGGCGAGCCACCGGCGCCAACCGATCTTTTCTCCGAGAAAGAAATGCGAAAGCGCCGCAATATAGATCGGTCCGGCCATATAGAAGGTCATGACATCTGCCAGCGGCAGATAGGCGACGGCAGCGTAGAACAGGGCGACATCGACAGTCGCCATGAAAACACGGATGAATTGCAGGCCCTTCTGCTCGACGCGGAACAAGGCCATCGGCCCTTGCCGGAGGATCATGGGTCCGAGCACGATGAAAGCGCCGACCGAGCGGATCACCAGCACCTGGCCGACGGCAAAGCTCGCGACCAGCCACTTGCCCATTGCATCGTTCAGCGCAAAGAGCAGATCGCCGAGCAGCATCAGCACGACGCCGGTTATGATCAGGTTTCCGGCATCGGCTACGCCAGTCTTGGTCTTCATCTCTCGCATCCTCGCAAAACGGCCGCGCATGCGCGGCCGAGTGCGGCTTCTGCCTTAACAATGCGGATGTCAATGGTCAGTTTGAAGCGCTTGCACCCGAATTTGCCATAGGGTTGGCGAGCGACCGTCCTCATTCACCTCTACCGACAGCTACCTCTCTGATCGGGGCGGCCAGGTGACGTAACGTCGTGGAGCCAGCGAATAAATCGCCGTCTTTGGGATAGAGCCCACTGGTGCCCGCTCACCCCATCAAGTCAGGCTCACCAAGGTAGTGTGCGCTTGTCATTGATGAAGGCGCCCGTCTGACCGTCGTTTGCGACGGCAAGCTGAACGATGATCTCAGCTGCCTGCTCGACCGTCCGATAACCTGTGTTGCCGTTGAAATCGGTCTTTGTGTATCCGGGATCCGCGCTGTTGACCCTGATGCCGAACGACGCGAGGGCCTTGGAAAACGATACGGTCACCGCGTTGAGGGCCGTCTTCGAGCTGTTGTAGCCCAGGCTGTTCACACCATAGAATTCGCTCTCCGGATCTGTCAGGGCGCCAAGCGAACCGAGCTCGCTGCTGACGTTGACGACATTGGCGGAACTCGCGGCCTTGAGCAGAGGCAGGAAAGCTTGCGTAATTCGGATCGGCCCGAACACGTTGATCTCGTAGACCTGACGGATGTCGTCCACCGTCTGATCCGCCGGATCGACGAATGCTCCGGGTATGCCCGCATTGTTGACCAGTGCGTCGAGTTTACCGTCTTCCTGCCTGACACGATCTGCGGCCGCCTTCACACTTGCGTCGTCCTCGACGGCGATTTCAAGGAAACGCACATCGTGACCTTGGGCCCGCAAAGTTTGCGCCGCACTCTCACCGCGCCCCGCATCGCGGGCGCCGAGCCAAACCCGATAACCCATTTCCCCGAGCCGTCGAGCGGTTTCAAAGCCGATGCTCTTGTTGGCGCCGGTGATCAATACATTCTTTGACATGGTGGTTCTCCATTCTGGTTGCCTGTCCAATATGAGGGGGCGAGCTTCCGGCCGCGTGCCAAATTCTATTGAACTCTTGCCTAATCCTGTCGAAGGCCTTGCGCGCGTTGGAGGCGGGTGCAATTTAACAGGCATGGAAAATGTAAGCGAAGAACTAAGGTTCCTGATCGAGAGGCACTCGCGTGGCGGCAGCACGACGACCGCCATTCCACGCGTCGGTTTGCTGAGAGCAGAACGCACGACTGAGCCGACGGCAGGCATGACGGAGCTTGTCATATGCTTGGTGCTGCAGGGCGCTAAGGCAATCACTTGCGGCGAGAACATACTGCACTATGGAGCGGGCAGCTACTTCGTCGCCTCGGTCGAGGTTCCCGTCTTTGGCAGAATATCCGAGGCGAGCCGCCAGAAACCATTTCTCGGCGTCGGGTTCAGCTTTGACGCCCGCAACATCGCCGACCTTCTGATCGAGATGCCTGACGTGCGCGATCCGGAATTCTTGTGTGGCCTCGGCGTGAGCCCGAGCGATCCGCAGCTCGAAGAAGCGTTTCTGCGGATGATGCGACTTTTCGACAGGCCAAACGAAATTTCCGTCATGGCACCAATGATCGAGCGGGAAATCCTGTTCCGGCTGTTGCAGGGGCCGCAGGGAGCGAAGCTGCGGCAGATCGCACAGATCGACGGCCGACAGTCGCAGGTCAGGCGGGCGCTCGCCTGGATTCGCGAAAACTTCACTGAATCTTTCAAAGTCGAAGATCTGGCGCGGATGACGGGAATGAGTGTTTCGGTGTTCCATCGCCACTTCAAGGCGGCAACGACGATGACGCCCATCCAGTATCAGAAGCGGTTCCGGCTCCACGAGGCACGCCGTCTGTTGCTCGAGACTCCAGGCGACGCCACCCGCATCGCTTTCGCCGTCGGCTATGAAAGCGCGTCCCAATTCAGCCGGGAATACGGACGGCTGTTCGGACTTCCGCCCGCCCGCGACGCAAGCCGGCTTCGCGCGAAGGCCATTGCGCCTGTGACGTCGGGCGATCCGATGATGCGATGACCAGTTTCGGACGCGCAATTTAGCGAGCCTCGTGACAATATTGTTTCAGGATTTGGTTGGCACGTTGACCGGTGTGCAGGGAAACCGCGGCCCGTAGGCGCTTGTCTCTGGTCCATAAGGCCGCTCGCTCAGCAACGACCCCACCGGCGCGGTGGATTGGCTAAAGCGCCCAATCATCCCAATTCTGGACTTCGGCCGCTTTATCCTCGCGACAAATCGTTTCCAGCGCCAATGAGGCACGGCTGGAGTGCCTTTGTTTATGCCGCAGGATTGCAAATTGCCGGGACGGCAAAGAAAAGCGCACCTTCACCAGCAGACCTTGCGTCAAGAGCGGCGCGGCCACGGCACCTGAGACGACCGTTGCGCAGAGGCCCTCTCTTGCTGCCGATATGACTGCCTCGTTCGATGGCAGTTGCAGCGCGACAGCCAAATCTGCGGGGGCTATGCCGAGATTGGAAATCGCCGCCTCGAAAGCCGACCGGGTTCCGGACCCCTTTTCCCGCATGACCCATTTCGTCCCTGAAATCAGGTCCGCCGGTGCAATTGGTTTGCCACGCGCCCAGGGATGGCGGGGACCGACGACGACAAGGAGTTCGTCCTCGGCAAGCGGCTGAACATGCAGCGCCGGCTCGTCAACGCTGCCTTCGACGAAGCCGACTTCAGCCAATCCATCGAGGACCGCTTTTGCCGCCGTGGTCGTGTTGCCAATCATCAGCTTCAGGTCAATGCCCGGGTACCGGATCTTGAAACGCATCAGCATCGCCGGTAGCCAGTAGCTTGCGATCGTCTGGCTCGCAAAAACGACCAGTTCACCCTTTTGCAAGCCGCCGAGATCGGACAGGACGAGCGCTGCGGCCTTTGCGCGCGCCAGCGTCGCTCTAGCCTCCCCCAGAAACACCCGTCCTTCATATGTCAGCTCTATGCGGCGTCCGACGCGGTGGAAAAGCTCGACGCCATAGGAGGTCTCGAGATTGCGGATAGCCGAACTGACAGCCGATGGCGTCAGCCCGATCGCAAGGGCGGCCTTGGTCAGATGCTCGCGTTCCGCAACCGCGACAAAAATGGAAAGCTGTTCAAAGGTCATGATTCAATCGTTCGATTTTAGCGAATGAACTATGCCAAACTATTCAATGGAAGTCGACAATTGAGTGTGGGACAGTGCAGTCCTCCGCAAGGTCTTGCCGATGATCGTTTCCGCCTCACGTTCCCTGTCGCTTCCTGCCGTCCTGCCGGGACTCGTCCTGTGTGCTGCAGTCACGCTCTCTGCGTATCTCGTTGAGCAGCTGCAGATGATGGTTTTCGGCTCGCATTGGATCGAGAGCCTCGTGCTCGCCATTCTGATC
>NZ_VSZV01000157.1:0-7786 GCF_008919455.1 Rhizobium sp. PEPV16 | reverse complement strand
TCCAGGCATCGCTCAAAGAGGATATCGGACGCTGATGGCCCTTTCTCGTCGCGCCTTTGGAGTGGGACTGCTCGGAGCCGGCGTCGTCGGCACCGGCGGTTATTTCGCCGTCCGTGATCGGCCGGAATTGCAGGGCCTGCTCGGCAGCCGCACGACGCTGTTCGGCTTCGTCGGCGGCGAGAAGGAGGCCTTCCTGGCCGATCCCGACGTCATCAAGGCGCTCGGCGGATACGGATTGACGGTGGGCAGCCGTGTCGCCGGCTCCGTCGAGATGGTCCGCGAACAGGCGCTGCTGTCGCAGCATCCGCAATTCCTCTGGCCGTCCTCCTCGATCATGGTCGATATCGCCAGGCAGAACGGCATTTCCATCCGCAACGACCGCGTCGTGCTGAACACGCCGATCGTCGTCTATTCCTGGCAGCCCGTCGTCGATGGACTGATGAAAGCGGGATTGGTGACGGTGACGAACGAAGGCCATCATCAGCTCGACCTCAAGGCTTTGCTGGATGCGATCCTTGCCGGGTCCGACTGGTCGAAGCTCGGCGTCAATTCGCTCTACGGCCGTGCCCGCATCGTCTCGACCGATCCCAACCGCTCCAATTCCGGCTTCATGTTCGCAGGCCTGGTGCTCAGCCTTTTCAGCGGCAATGTCGCGACTTCAGGCGATCTCGCCACCTTCGGCGGCAAGGTGCAGGCGATCTTCCGCAACATGGGCTTCAAGTCGCCGTCGTCAGGCAAACTTTTCGACCAGTATCTCGCAGGCGGCCTCGGCGGCGAGCCGATGATCGTCGGCTATGAGAACCAGTTGGTCGAATGGATCCTCGCCGATCCCGCACGCTGGGACCGCATCAAGGCGAGTGCCGGCGCAAAGCCGGTGGTGCTCTATCCGCGCCCGACCGTCTATTCGGCGCATCCGCTGATCGTCGTCGACGAGAACGCCAACCGGCTGATCGAAGCGCTGGTGAGCCCGAAGCTCCAGGAACTCGCCTGGACGAGACACGGCTTCCGCGGTCCGCTGGGGACCGCCACCGGCAACGCCGACAGTGCGATCGGCACCCTGCTGCCGGCCGAGGTCGATGCCATCCTGCCGATGCCGGATGCAGGCGTTATGCTGTCGCTGCTGCCGACACTGGCAAGCTGAGCCGCCAGGTTTTTTCGGCATAAGCCTTGCTTTTGCGCCAAATCGAATGTATGGGCACCGGCATTCCACACGTAAGGCATGGGATCGTCCGGGAGAAATCCGGGCTGTTCCGCCCGGTGGCATCCTCGAAGAGGGTGCTGTTCGCCTTGCGGAGGTTCAACCGGAAAAGGAGTAACAAGGCATGGCATTGCCTGATTTTTCTATGCGCCAGCTTCTTGAGGCAGGCGTCCACTTCGGCCACCAGACTCATCGCTGGAACCCGAAGATGAAGCCGTATATCTTCGGCGATCGCAACAACATTCACATCATCGATCTGGCCCAGACCGTTCCGATGCTGTCGCGCGCCCTTCAGGTCGTCAGCGACACCGTTGCCCGCGGCGGCCGCGTTCTCTTCGTCGGCACCAAGCGCCAGGCGTCTGAGATCATTGCCGACAGCGCCAAGCGCTCGGCCCAGTACTACGTCAACTCGCGCTGGCTCGGCGGCATGATGACGAACTGGAAGACGATCTCCAACTCGATCCAGCGTCTGCGCAAGCTCGACGAGATCCTGAACGGCGAAGCCCAGGGCTTCACCAAGAAGGAACGCCTGAACCTCGAGCGCGAACGCGAAAAGCTGGACAAGGCCCTCGGCGGTATCCGCGACATGGGCGGCACGCCCGACCTGATGTTCATCATCGACACCAACAAGGAAAAGATCGCGATCGACGAAGCCAAGCGCCTCGGCATCCCGGTTGTCGCCATCATCGATTCGAACTGCGATCCGGACCTGATCGACTATCCGATCCCGGGTAACGACGACGCATCGCGGGCGATCGCTCTTTACTGCGAGCTGATCTCCCGCGCCGCCATCGACGGCATCGCACGCCAGCAGGGCTCTTCCGGCCGCGATCTCGGCGCATCCTCCGAAGTTCCGGTCGAGCCGGCTCTCGAGGAAGCAGCCGAAGGCTGATGAAAGCGGGCGGATCGAAAAGGTCCGCCAATGCTTGCAGAGACTGGGAAAGGCCGCTCGCGACTCATCGAAGTTCGGCGGCCTTGCCTGTTTCAAGGGGAGGGCGTCAGGCTCTCCGCCCGATAAGTTTCGTTATGGCGCGTCTTCATCACGCTGTCATACATACAGGTACATTTCGTGCCTCAATCCGGTGCCGAGCCGCGCTTTACGGCCCACCGTATGAACCGACAAGAGGAAGCTAATGAGCGAGATTACGGCTGCAATGGTGAAGGAACTGCGCGAAAAGACCGGCGCAGGCATGATGGACTGCAAGAAGGCTCTTGCTGAAACCGGTGGCGACATGGAAGCGGCGATCGACTGGTTGCGTGCCAAGGGCATCGCCAAGGCCGACAAGAAGTCCGGCCGCACTGCTGCCGAAGGCCTCATCGGCGTTTCGAGCCAGGGCACCAAGGCCGTCGTCGTCGAAGTCAATTCCGAAACCGACTTCGTTGCCCGTAACGATGCCTTCCAGGAACTCGTTCGCGGCATCGCCAAGGTCGCCGTATCCACCGACGGCACTGTCGATGCCGTTGCCGCTGCGATCTACCCGGCATCCGGCAAGTCCGTGTCCGACACGATCAAGGATGCGATCGCAACGATCGGCGAGAACATGAACCTGCGCCGTTCGGTTGCTCTCTCGGTCGAGGACGGCGTCGTCGCCACCTATATCCACAATGCTGTTTCCGACGGCCTCGGCAAGCTCGGCGTTCTCGTTGCGCTGAAGTCTACCGGCGACAAGGAAGCCCTGAACGCCATCGGCCGTCAGGTTGCCATGCACATCGCCGCCACTGCGCCGCTGGCGATCCGCCCGGAAGAAGTCGATGCCGCCGTCGCCGAGCGCGAGCGCAACGTCTTCATCGAGCAGTCGCGCGCTTCCGGCAAGCCGGACAATATCATCGAGAAGATGGTCGACGGCCGCATGCGCAAGTTCTTCGAGGAAGTCGCCCTTCTCTCGCAGGCTTTCGTCATCAATCCGGATCTGACGGTCGCAGCCGCCATCAAGGAAGCTGAAAAGGCCGTCGGCGCGCCGATCGAGGTTGCCGGCATGGCCCGTCTGCTGCTCGGCGAAGGCGTCGAGAAGGAAGAATCCGACTTCGCGGCCGAAGTCGCTGCTGCCGTCAAGGGTTGATCTTCCAGCCATAATTGGGAAAACACGAAGGGCATCGCGTGACAACGCGGTGCCCTTCGTGTATCGGGCATTCACGGCAATTTACGAGGAGCCAAGATGTCTTTAGAGCCTGTCTATAAACGTGTTCTACTCAAGGCTTCCGGCGAAGCGCTCATGGGTGGCCAGGGTTTCGGGATCGATGTGACGGTGGCGGACCGCATTGCATCCGACATCGCCGAGGCACGGCATATGGGCGTGGAAGTCGGCGTCGTCGTCGGTGGCGGCAATATCTTCCGCGGTGTCGCGGTAGCGTCCAAGGGCGGCGACCGGGTGACTGGCGACCATATGGGCATGCTCGGCACGATAATCAATGCGCTGGCGCTGGCAACCTCGCTGCGCAAGCTGAACATCGATACGGTGGTGCTTTCGGCCATCTCCATGCCCGAGATCTGCGAGAGCTTTTCGCAGCGCGCAACCCTTTATCATCTGTCGATGGGACGCGTGGTGATCTTTGCCGGCGGCACCGGCAACCCCTTTTTCACCACCGATTCCGCCGCAGCACTTCGTGCGGCCGAAATGGGTGCGGAAGCGATCTTCAAGGGCACCCAGGTGGACGGCATCTATACCGCCGACCCGAAGAAATATCCCGATGCGACCCGCCTCGACCGGCTGACGCACCAGGAAGTGCTGGACAGGGGGCTTGCGGTGATGGACGTTGCCGCCGTGGCGCTCGCCAGGGAGAATTCCATTCCGATCATCGTCTTCTCGATCCACGAGAAGGGTGGTTTTGCTGAAATCTTGACGGGCGGTGGTCTCAAGACCATCGTCTCCGACAACTGATATAAGCTGCGCCGCGGTTTCGGCGCAGCCCTCGCCAGACGGGAGCATCCATATGAGTGAAGGTATCGACATTAAGGAACTGAAACGCCGCATGGACGGTGCGATTTCCGCATTCAAGAGCGACATCGCATCGCTGCGCACCGGCCGTGCTTCGGCCAACATCCTCGACCCGGTGACGATCGAGGCCTATGGTTCGCGCATGCCGCTGAACCAGGTCGCCAACATCACCGTGCCCGAGCCGCGCATGCTGTCGGTTTCCGTCTGGGACAAGTCGATGGTCAGCGCCGTCGAGCGCGGCATTCGCGAATCCAATCTCGGCCTCAACCCGATCGTCGATGGCCAGAACTTGCGCATTCCGCTGCCGGAGCTGAACGAGGAGCGCCGCAAGTCGCTCGTCAAGGTGGCCCACGACTATGCCGAAAAGAGCAAGGTGGCGATTCGCCATGTCCGCCGCGACGGCATGGACGGCCTTAAGAAAGCCGAAAAAGACGGCGTAATCGGCCAGGACGAGAGCCGGGCGCAGTCGGAACGTGTACAGAAGATGACGGACGAGACGATTTCCGAAATCGACCGCTTGCTTGGCGAGAAGGAAAAGGAAATCATGCAGGTCTAGTGGATCTGTGCCTTTGCCTGGAAAGACCGGACGGGAAATGTCGGAATCTGTATTTGTGACTGTGCCAGAGCATGTTGCCATCATCATGGATGGCAATGGCCGTTGGGCCAAGCAGCGTGGCCTGCCGCGCACGATGGGCCATCGCAAGGGCGTTGAGGCGGTGCGCGAGACAGTCCGCGCCGCCGGTGCGGCCGGCATAAAATATCTGACCCTCTTTGCCTTCTCCTCGGAGAACTGGCGCCGGCCCGAAGCCGAGGTCTCCGATCTGCTCGGCCTGCTCAAGGCTTTCATCCGGCGCGACCTCGCCGAACTCCATCGCCAGAACGTGCGGATCAAGGTGATCGGCGACCGCCACAGCCTGCGCAGCGACATTCTGGGCCTCTTGCTGGAGGCGGAGGAGACGACCAAGGACAACACGTCACTGACGCTCGTCATCGCCTTCAACTATGGTTCGCGCGACGAGATCGCCCGCGCCGTCGTCAGTCTCGCCCGCGACGTCGAGGCCGGCCGGCTGAGAGCGCAGGATATTACACCGGCGCTGATCAACGCCCGTCTTGACACGGCCGGCATTCCCGATCCGGATCTCATTATCCGCACCAGCGGCGAAGAGCGGCTTTCCAACTTCCTTCTCTGGCAGGCCGCCTATTCGGAATTTATCTTCCTTCCGGAATATTGGCCGGATTTCAGCTCCGAGATCTTCCGCTCGGCGCTCGAGACATTCGCCTCTCGTGACCGGCGCTTCGGCGGCCTGTCGTCGCAGGCGGCCGCGGTCGGCACCTGATGCAGCAGGAACTGAAGCTCCGCATCGTTTCAGGACTGATTCTTGCGGCCATCGTTCTTGCCGCTACCTGGTATGGCGCCCTTGCCTTTCGTGTGCTGGCAGTCGTGATCGGCCTGCTGATCTACTATGAATGGTCGAAAATGACCGGCATCGCGCGCGATTGGGTCGCCAATGCCGTCGGCTGGATCGGCGAGGCGGCGATTGCCTTCCTTGTGCTTGTCGGCAATTTCGAATTCGCCGTCGGTATGCTGGCCGGCGTCACCGCCGTCGGCATCGCCCTGATCATCCTGCAGGGCACGAGCCGCTGGTTGCCAGTGGGCCTGTTTTATGCCGGCGCCACCGGCCTGGCGCTTGCCGCGATCAGAAGCGATGACCGGCCTGGCCTTTACGCCATGCTCTTCGTCTTTGCCGTCGTCTGGGCAACGGATATCCTTGCCTATTTCGTCGGCAGGGCGCTTGGCGGGCCTAAGCTTGCCCCTTCGATCTCGCCCGGAAAGACCTGGTCGGGTGCAATCGGCGGCGCTATTTCGGCGGTCGTAGCCGGCGTCCTTCTCATCCATTTTCTGCTTCCGGGCGCTGAAATCGTCGCCGCCGGCGTGGCGTTCGTTCTCTCGGTTTGCAGCCAGGTGGGCGATCTTTTCGAATCGTTCATCAAGCGAAAATTCGGCGTCAAGGATTCGAGCCGTCTCATTCCGGGCCATGGCGGCGTCATGGACCGTGTCGACGGACTGATTTTCGCCTGTTTTTCGGCGTTCTTGCTTGCTGGGGTTTTTTCCCTGATAAAGGGGGCTGGAATGACGTCGCTTGGCGCGGCATTGTTCGGGCTCTGACAACACGGCAGTCTGACGGAAAGGACTCATGGAAACGATGAGCGGCATATACGCATTTCTGATGGGGAACATCCTTACCTTCATCCTCGTGCTGTCACTGCTCGTCTTTGTGCATGAGATGGGCCATTACCTCGTCGGGCGCTGGAGCGGCATTCGCATCCTTGCCTTTTCCGTCGGCTTCGGTCCGGAGATCTTCGGATTCACCGACCGCCACGGAACGCGCTGGAAGATTTCGGTGATCCCGCTTGGCGGCTACGTCCGGTTCTTCGGCGACGAGGATGCCTCGAGCAAGCCCGACACCGACAAGATCGCCGCCATGTCCGAGGAGGACAGGGCGCGCTCCTTTGCCGGCGCCAAGCTGTGGAAACGCGCTGCAACCGTCGCGGCTGGCCCGATCGCCAATTTTCTGCTGGCGATCGCAATCTTCACCATTCTTTTCTCGGTCTATGGCCGCACGATCGCCGATCCTGTCGTTGCCGAGGTCAAGCCCGACGGCGCTGCCGCTGCCGCCGGCATCCTTCCAGGCGATCTGCTGGTCGCCATCGACGGCGGCAAGGTCGAGACCTTCGACGACGTGCGCCGCTATGTCGGCATCCGCCCGAGCCAGAAGATCGTCGTGACGATCGAGCGAGCCGGCCAGAAGCTCGATGTGCCGTTGGTGCCGCAACGTGTCGACACGACCGACCAGTTCGGCAACAAGGTCGAGCTCGGCCAGATCGGCATCGTCACCAGCCGGGAGGCCGGCAACTTCCGCCTGAAGACCTATACGCCGCTGCAGTCGCTACGCGAGGCCGTGATCGAGACCCGCGACATTGTCACCGGCACCTTCAAATATATCGGCAACATCTTCAGCGGAACGATGCGCGCCGATCAATTGGGCGGACCGATCCGCGTGGCGCAAGCTTCGGGCCAGATGGCGTCGCTTGGAATAGGCGCAGTGTTGCAGCTTGCGGCGGTGCTTTCTGTTTCGATAGGATTGCTTAACCTGATGCCGGTTCCGGTACTTGATGGCGGCCACCTGATGTTCTATGCGGTGGAAGCGGTGAGGGGGAAACCGCTCGGCTCTTCGGCCCAGGAAATTGCATTTCGCATCGGCCTGGCGATGATACTGACATTGATGGTTTTCACGACCTGGAACGACATTGGCTCGTTGAGAGGGTAAACGAGCAAGGCGAGGCTAATTACTATTTATTTACGATGTTTCAAGGCTGTAGTGGCGAATGGGTCACGCTTGCAAATGAAGTAAACAGAAATTAACGACCTGCCTTGCTTGTATGTCAAAAGCGGGTAAAACGACACACGTGACCGGAATCGGGTTTTCCTGGAGCCGGGGACGAGGGAAACAAAAGGTAATGGGTGAAATGAAGGCTGGTTCAAAGTTTTTGAACGCAGTATCGGCGGTTGCGCTGTCTGCTAGTGTTGTTGCTTCGGGCGCAGGTGCTGTGACGTTCGTTTCCGCTACGGCCGCTGAGGCCGCGGTCATCC